>JAGQQS010000365.1 GCA_020426105.1 Planctomycetaceae bacterium | reverse complement strand
TTCCAGCCAGCAAGGGTAGGACAAAACAAATTGCCGTCGGGCGCAGGCAAATGGCGAAGCCAAATGCGATGCCGGCCGCGATGGAGTATTTGGTTCGCAACAGAAGCAGCATTCCGACGCTGATCAGGAGCACCACGAATATGTAATACTGGCCGCGTTCAACATGTAACCGCCAGAACGGTGCTCCTCCGAAAAGTCCGACAGCCGCCACACAAAACCAGAATCGCAAATTGTTCGACTTCAGACAGAAACTCAGCAGGGCAACGCTGCCGCCGAGGGCACACCATTCCAGCGCAGCCCAGATCATGCGCTGCGCCGGATAACTCAACGACGCTAATGGCGCATAGAACAGCAGGAGTGTCGGATGGTAGGTACATCGACTCAGGGATTCCTGGTCGGGATCCCTTAACGCAGGATCAAGGTCCTTTGTATCTTTGATTTTGTACGGATTGATGCCCCGCAGCAAAGCGCGGGCACCAACCACGCGCACACGCAGGTCAGTCCCTCCGTACAAATGCACATCGTGCCAAGTGTGCCAGATATTGATCAGACACAATCCACATGCCAGCGCTGAAAGGATCCAGTACTTCATCGCATCAATCCGTTGAAGAGTAGTCATTTGTGATGACAACAGAAACGATCACTCTCTAAGTGATGAATGGTGATTGAAAAAGAGTCGCATGTTCCGGCTCTGCCATGCCAAAATGAATGCCATCAATGAACGCCTCGCATGTGTCACATGAGAATTCAGCCTGCCGGATAAATTCCAAATGGCACCGCAATGCCGTGATTGTTCTGTTTTAGTCCGTCTGGAAATGGTTCTGCACGGAGCTGTTTACAGAGACCAGGTGTACCGGGATTGCTGACCTGCTTCCGCCCGGGCGAAATGCCTCCCTGTGAAACCATCAGACAACTTGAGGGCATTCCAGAGCTCAGATTTCTCACCTGAACCCGACAACTCAATTTTTCGTATGTTATAGAAGATCGGTTCAGAATTGATCGTCGAAACGAGGTTGATGCTGCGTTAAATCCTGTAAATCGATGTGATCGAAACGCATGAAGCACCTGTCACCGACTCTTCCTCGATTTGACATCGACCTGAACACTACCGCACGGACTGAAACTCGAAGACGGGCAAAGTATTTCGATATTGCCGATGAAAGATTTGATCGCAAAAAGTGCATGGCACCTGATTTTGGCTCGTATAGACACGTGTGACAAAAGTAGTCATCACTCTCTGAGTGATGAGTTGCGATTGAGAATGGCCGCATTTTCCGAATCCGTCATGCTGAAATTGAGGGTGACATGAATTTTTGTCACACACGTCTGTATGTCCTCTATGACGGCGTTGTGGTACCGGGAGAAGCCTGTCTCCACCGGACTGGTTGCCTTCTCCCCACAGAGACCCAATGGGAGTATGCCTGCCGTGCTCAGAGCACATCGCCCTACTTTAGGGGAAATAATTTAGAAATTGCTCCCCGCTATAGCTGGACAGCGGAGAATTCAGATGGGCATAATCACGCCGTCGTAACGAAATACCCCAATCGTTTCGGGCTCTATGACATGTATGAAAGTGTGTCGGAATGGATCTTCGAACCGTATGTCGAGAAACTACAGAAGTCGGAAGATGTTGAGATCCGAGCGGCACTGCCGGACGATGACCCATTCAAGTTCGATTTTCGCGGAGTGTCGCGAGGAGGCAACGTATTCTCGATCATTCAGAAAACCCGCAGTGCAGCACGTACTGAGGGCAATACGTATGGTGGAGGGCGCTCATTGGGCTTTCGGATTGTGCGTACGCTTCAAAAAGACGACAACGGATGACGAACTTCAAAGTCTGAACAATGTGTTTAGCGTAGTGGAATTAACAAGCAAGTAGGTCCATCGTGGCACCAGGATAAAGTTATTTAAGGATGGTCGAAATATGGGTTGGTTTGAGATCGACGAAAATACTAATCCGGGGATACTTAACGCATGTATCCAATGTTTTCAAAACGTGAGTAATGACTCGGCTGAACTCACACCAGACAAGTTGACTTGGCGGCTGAAGAAGGGGATCGATGGCGGGAGGCCGAAACCGTTTCTGTCAGACGGCGTGACCCAGGACAAAGAAACAAAGATGTTTCGATTATTCGGATACAATGAAGGTGGAAGTCAACCAATTCTTTTGACGATTGCGTTGGACAGGACGCTCAAACGCGACTGGATTTGGGACGCGGTTCATGAGCGCTATGCTCCGACTGGGGTTCCAAGAAGAAATCATTGGTGCATCACTCTCGGCATTGCAGTTAGTAGTAATTTAGATGAGACTCAAACGTCGGATCTTGTAATTGCCTGCCTCAAAAGCATCTTCGCGGCCTCGAACGACACTTATCAATTTGCTCTATTGTGGACACAGAGGCAGGCAAATGCTTCTCAAGAGCTAAATGCAGATTGGTCTAAGATGAAAGGGAAAAATGACGCAGTTTTTAAGAATCTGAACGATCGTTCGTGCGCGGCGTACCCAGACGGTTTGCCACAAAATGCTCTCATGGAGACAGCATACGCCCATTGGGGATGTCATTTGGGTGAAGCGCAACCTCCGACGAATCAAATTAGGTTTACTCCCTTTAAACTTAAATAATTATCCGAAAATCGCCTGCTCGTTTTTTTTCCTTTTAAGCCACACGATGGGCCAGCCATGACGTTTCCTCCTTTTCCAACTCCGTCCGGTGGTGGCCACAATAAAGATGGTGTGACCAGCCTTAACGAGCTAAAATCAAAAATCGAAGAAGTTCGAACTCTGCTGCGAATAGCGACTGAGATCCTTTCCAAGGTGGAAGAATCGTTGGAGCGAGTCGGGAATGAATAATCTGGTTTCACGCTATTCGCCCATTGAGAACCACCGAAGAAACTCATTGAATTCGATGCAGTACAGAAGACGTTTCGGCATCGCCGTTTTTCATTAGAGCCTGATGGCTGATTTCAAAACGCAGCAGTTTGAAAGAGTCCCACTATTCCAGTTTCCATCGCCGTAATCGTCACTGCATTTAACGAAGGACTCGAACTCGCCTGCACTTTAAAATCCGTCCAGGAATCTGTGTCGGATGGCGACGAAATGATCATTGTAAATGATGGATCGGCAGACGATTCCTTCGATTCAATAGATCGCAGCAACTGCAGGGTGATCAGGCACTCAGAACGACTGGGCGTTGCTGTTTCCAGGGACGAAGCTGCGAACGCAAGTCAGGCAAACACTCTGTGCTTTCTGGATGGTCACCAGCGAATATCGATCGATTGCATCGACCAATGTAAACGTCTGGCGATAAGCCGTAACGCTATCGTTTGCCCTGATATTTCTGACTTCGGTGACGCTCAGGATCCTCTCTACGGAGCTTACTTCAGGCTGCGGACTGACTCGCCACCGTTCAGTGCCGAGTGGTATCGCCAACCACCAATCAATACAGTGACGGCAGTCAACTCACTTCGTGCGCCTGCATACGTGATTCCAAGGACAGTTTATCCCAAAGTACGTTGGAGTCGTCTGCTCCGCGGTTGGGGCGGTTCAGAGGCGTGTGTATCGATCAAAGCCTTCTTTACCAGAACTCCCATCCTGCACTTGTGTGGGCCAATTGCCTATCACAAATTCAAAAAAACGTTTCATTACGAAGTCACATTGGATGAAATCTGGCGGAATCATGCGTTGATCGCGCGTATCTGTTTTTCCGAAGCCACATGGTACGACTATTGGTTGCCGGACGTGTTTCGCGAACATCTGAGCGAAGAGACACAACTCGAAATGGATTCCGATGCTGTCAAAGCCGAGCATCTGGAATTCCAGCAGATCAAAGTCCGCCCGGATCACGAATTCTGGACTCGACTGGCCTTTCAAAAAGTTCCACCGGCTGTAAAGCGATGACGAACCAACGAATTTTGCTTGACACAGGGGGGATCTTTGATCCGCCAGATTCATGGCGGATCCTGTGACAACACGACGACGAATCCCTATTCTTCGCGCAGTGGGATGAAAGGGAGCCCGTAGTCTGTCTCCTCTCCCCCCTCAAGCGACTTCCCAACTTCATAACTTTGCCACCGGGGAGAGCAGGGTGAGGGGGATATCAAGATTTTCTGAAACGCCATGTTGCTCGCCAGTCAATCCCCCTATGAAATATCTGCTAAACCTGCTGTACCTGATCATCTTAAGCACGGTTTGTCTTTGCGCGTTGGTTCCGCGACTTCGACGGATGGATGTCCTGACCGGCTTCGTAAGTAAGTTCCTCGGACGAGCGCCTCAACAACGGTCAGACCAATCTGTCGTCTGGTTCCACGCGGTCAGTGTCGGTGAGGCCTTGCTTTGCCGCCCGATCGTGGATGGCCTCCGCAAACTTAACAGTGATCTGCGGTTCGTGATGTCGGTCTCGACACCGGATGGTCTTTCGATTGCTGTGCGCGAATATTCAGGCATTCAGGTTTTTTACGCACCGTACGATTTTACGTGGTCGGTTCGACGTGCGTGTCGTGCGATCACTCCGACGCTGTTCATCATTTCCGAAAATGACCTGTGGCCGAATTTGATTCGCGAAGTCGGAGCTCGAGGTGTGCCGGTCGCCGTATTTAATACGCGGATGTCTTCCCGGGAACAGGTTGAACACCGCTGGAACGGCTGGCTGATAAGGCCTGCGCTGCAGTACGTCCGCTGGTGGGGCGTCGTCACGCAGCACGATGCCGATTGGATTGCGCGTCTGTTTCAGATTCACGCTCCTCCGGTTGAAGTTACCGGTTCTCTGAAGTTCGATGGTCTGCTGCGCGATCGAAACAATCCACAAACGCTCGAACTAAAATCACTATGGCACATTAAAGAATCAGATCGCGTGATCGTGGCGGGCAGTACGCACGCTCCTGAAGAAGCGATCGTGCTCAGAATCTTTCTGCAACTGCGATCGACATGGCCAGATCTAAAACTCATTCTGGTTCCACGAAATTCTGAACGCTTTAATGACGCTGCCGAATTGCTTGATCGAGAAAACGTGCGTTACTTCCGTACGAGTACCATCTCTACATCGTCTGCGCATTCAGAATCGATCACGCGTGACACGAATGTAATCCTGGTCGACACGGTCGGGCAGCTGCGACACATCTGGGGACTCGCGGAGATGGCATTTGTCGGCGGCAGTCTGTGCAGGGAGGGAGGCCATAATATGATTGAACCCGCCAGTTATGGAATCCCCGTGTGTTTCGGCCCCCATATTGAAACCTTTCAGACGGTCGTGGACATCTTCCTTGCAGCGAACGCCGCCGTCATGACAGAAACTCCGCAGGCACTGAAGAGCAACCTCGAAGGCTGGCTCAGCGCCCCTGCTGCCGCGGCCGAAATTGGCGCCAGAGCACGTGGGGTGGTAGCACAGCATGCTCATTCCGTTCAAACGACATTGGAGCGGATTGCCGCATTGCTGCCGCGAAATCCAGATTATACTTAACTTTCAGGCGAATATAACCGCGTGTCTTCGAAACAACTCCCGCGAAAAATGCTGATCAGTTACGGTCTGGGAAGCGCTGCGCCCACGTTGGCGCATGAATTCTGCGGAGCGTTTCTGCTGCTGTTTTACACAGAACTGGCGGGACTCGATCCCGTCTGGGTCGGTGCCGCCCTGATGTTTCGCATGGTACTCGATGCGCTGATTGATCCCTGGATCGGCCGCTGGTCAGATCAGACAAGGAGTGCTGCGGGACGCAGGCGTCCGTGGATTATCGCGGGCAGTGTACCGGGGCTCGTATTTCTGATGCTCCTGTTCGCTGTGCCGGAGGGCGGTCCATGGTTCCATATGATTTATTTGACGATCGCCTCGTCGTTGATGGCCGTTTGCTTTTCAGCCGTCTCGATCCCTCATATGGCGATGGCCTTTGAAATTTCCGAGAGCCCCAGGGAACGAGTGCGGCTGGTTGGATATCGAAATTTTGTAGAATCGCTGTGCAGCCTGCTGGCGTTGCTCAGCGGACCAATCGCGCTGGGGTTCGTCGGCAATACTTTCCTGGGAAAAGTCCTGTCGCGTGCCGACTGCTACGGGATGGCAGCAGGTATGATCCTGATCCTGGGGACCCTGACCGCAGTGTTCAGCTTTCGCGGAACGCGGGAAGCCCCTACTGAAGTCACAGAGTCTCAGGTCAGTCTGGTTCGTGCGTTCATGGAAACGTTTGGCAATCGCCTGTTTCGTACTCTGGTCCTGGCCTACTGCCTGTTGGTGATTGCAAACCGCACCGCGTTGGCACAATTGTTTTTGCTGCTGGAGTATTTTCATGGTAAGTCGGGAGACGCGACGATCCCGCTGCTGTTGGCATTCTATGCCGGTTCGTTGCTCAGCATGCCGATCTGGATCATCTCTGGCCCGCGGATCGGCAGAATCACGTGCCTGATGATCTCCATGATCGTCTGGCCCTTCACCTATGCGGCACTGGCCGCGTTCCGTTGGCCGGAAATAGTTCTGCTCGTCATTTCATTCGTGATGGGAGCGTCGTTTGCGGGCATCCTTGCCATGCTGGGAGCGTTGGTCCCGGACACACTCGACGCGGACAGGATCCAGAACGGACAACGGCGAGAAGGACTGCATGCCAGTGTGATCAGTTTGACGCTGCAGTTTGGACTGGGGGCCGGATATCTGCTGACGGGGCTGGCGCTGCAATTTGCCGGGTATCGCGGCGGGACCAAACCCACATCCGAAGTGGTTATGGGACTTCGCCTTTCGACGGCCGGATTTCCCTTGATTCTTTCGGTCGCAGCGATTCTCGTGCTGTTGTGCAGTCCATTCATGGTCCGTTCGGTGAAAACCCGGTATATTGAAGTTTCCGAGAACGTGTAGAGGACGCGGCGGCAAAACAGATCTCAACCCGCACCGCCCCCACATATTCACACAACAACAGACTAATGTCGCTCGATGGCACAAAGATGTTGAACGATGGCTGGTAAGCCGAACCCGATTTTTGGTCTCGCCTGCTGAGAATATTGTTGCACAGGAATCCTATGAAAAACTCAGTCCGATCAAACGCGCTGGTTATACTGCTGTCGATTCATGTTGCTTCTGTCTCAGGCCAGGAGTCCGGGGCATCTTCGGCAGCGATCGACTTCAACCGTGATGTGCGTCCCATTTTGTCGAATCACTGTTTTCAGTGTCACGGTGAGGACGAAGATTCGCGGCAGGCAGAACTGCGTCTGGACATACGGACCGCGGCACTGGAAAAGCAGGCGATTGTGCCCGGAGAAGCGGACAAGAGTTCCATCGTGGCACGCATCACATCACATGATCCGGAAGAACGGATGCCACCGGCGAGTACCAACAAGCCTCTCTCAGCGAAGCAGATTGCAGTGCTCACGCGCTGGATCAACGAAGGTGCGGATTATGCAGAACACTGGGCGTTCCGGAAAGTTGTGCGCCCACCGGTACCGGAACTACAGGAAGACACATGGTCCCGCAATCCGGTTGACAAGTTTATTCTGCAGCGGCTGACCACTGAAACTCTGCATCCAGCCGCTCAGGCGAACAAACCGATCCTGATTCGTCGTGTGTACCAGGATCTGCTGGGACTGTTGCCGACGGTCGCGGAGGCAGATCAGTTTATTCAGGACGTCTCGCCGGATGCGTTCGAGACGCTTGCTTCCCGGCTGTTGAACAATCCTCATTACGGCGAACGCTGGGGACGACACTGGCTCGACCAGGCGCGATACGCGGATTCGAATGGCTATACGATTGATGGACCTCGAATTATGTGGCCTTATCGGGACTGGGTCATCAATGCGATCAATCAGGACATGCCTTTCGACCAGTTTACGATTGAACAACTGGCCGGGGATCTGTTACCAGCGGCAACAACATCGCAGCGGATTGCGTCAGCCTTTCATCGCAACACGATGATCAATCAGGAAGGCGGGGTGAAGCCGGATCAGTACCGACATGAGGCTGTGATCGATCGAGTCAACACGACGGGATCTGTCTGGCTGGGACTGACCATTGGCTGTGCGCAGTGCCATTCGCACAAATTTGATCCGATCAGGCACGACGAGTACTATCGCCTCTACGCCTTCTTCAATTCCTGCGAAGACGCCAACAGCGTGGGCGAAACGGTCGAGGTGCGTGAAGATGAGATGTTTGGCTGGAGCGACGATCAGAAAGGATTTCTGCGCGAACTCGAGATTCTGCAACAGGAAAAGCTGGCGATTGAAAAGAACACAACACCACAGCCATTGCTTGCCGAACTTCCCTGGCACTGGCAGCCGGCGAAAGTCACTGCTGTTGGAGCTTCGGGCAGTTCGATTCTGAAGATTACTGAAGATGGCGCATTGCTGGTGAAAGCGACTCCGGATGCGAATGACGCGTTATCAGTGACAGTACAGTTTCCGGAATCAGCGGCTGCGACGGCCATCACCGCGATTCGTCTGCGCGCGCTGCCACACCCAAGCCTTCCCGCCAATGGTCCAGGGACCGCTGACAACGGCAATTTTGTGTTGACGGATATCGGCCTGAAACAGGGCAATGTCGAAACGCGATTTGTTCAGGCCTGGGCCGACCATAGTCAACCGGATTATGCGGTGGATTACGCCATCGATGGCAAATCAAACACGGGATGGGCAATCAATGTTGATGGGGGCCAGGTGGCTCGTGGGATTGTTATGAATGCTCCACACGAGGCCATCTTTCGACTGGCGCAACCGCTGCCCCTGACTTCGGCGCCAATAGTGGTCGTGCTGAAACATGAGCTTAATAAGAACTATCTTATCGGTCATTTCGCCCTGGACCTGTCCATGGCCTCCCCTGTGACCGATGCGCCGGGTGACTCATCCACGGTGCGGCTTGCAGAGATCAATCGCCGACTCAGTGAACTTGAGACTTTGAT
>JAGQQS010000364.1 GCA_020426105.1 Planctomycetaceae bacterium | reverse complement strand
GGATGAATCTGCCATGATTCCTGCGCCAGACTCTCTGGGGTATTTGCCGGGGCCACGGTGTGTCAGTCCGCTGCATATTCTGGCCAGCGAGATTATTACCGAGAAACCGGTATTCGACGAAATGTTGTCGTTATTGATCTCACACGGAGCAGATCCGAACCAGAAAGGTTCTGCGGGGACACCGCTTGGAGTTGCCGTTGAGGTTGAATGGTTCGAAGCCGTGAAGGCGCTGCTGGAAGCCGGGGCCAGAGATATTGGGTGGCCTTCGCCCAGACCGATGAATGCGCAATCGGCCATTCACCAGATGCTTGCAACGACTCTGGGACGCAGCATTTTTTCCTCGCGCGGTCTTTAACGCCCGCGCAGGAACTTAACGGCTTCGACGACATTGAGATTCAGCGTCAAAGTGACGTTATTGAAACGAGTATCATCCGGCATTTTAGTTTGTTCAAACGCCGCTTTGGCATTGAACACTTTGTTTTCGTACTGCACACCAGCCCCGTCAATCACTCCTTTTGGTGCAAGGATACTGAAGGAAAGCCCATCAACTTTGGGCACCGGAATTTCGACTCCCGAGATTTTTTCGAGGAACCAGACTCGCGTAGGTTCGTTCGAAGCGATACCGCCAACGGCGCCGGCGCCAATAATGATCGACGTCGTGATGAGCGTTGCTTTTTCTCCGGTCCCCAGGCTGTTCCATTGCCTTTCCAGATTCTTCTGCAGGTCGTTCACGGCCGATTCCACCATCGGTAATTTCCAGACAGCCTTCAGGACATCAGATGCTTCGCCTTTCCGCAGCGTAGGATTTGGGGGACTGGGCATAGTCAGTTTCGGCGGAGTACTGCTGCCCGCAGGAGCAGCCAGCAACGGCGCAGAATTGCCGGATTTCGGCGAACCACCGGCCGACGGCAATGTTGGGAGTTGTTGTGGAAGGATAAACTCTGGACGGGACAGGAGCGCATCAATCACGGACCAGTCGGGGCGATACCACAAACTTTGCATGCGATTAAAGGCGAGACTGAAATTGATACGGTCAATTTCCGCCTGTATTTCCGGATCCAGCTTAAGTTTGAATTGATCGCCGAAGATACTGGGCGATCTTGAAGTATTCCACGGACGCACATCGTAAGGGGATCCCATCGCAGTATTTCCATTCAAAACGCGGGCCGCAGGCTGAAACCAGAACCAAATCAATTCTCGGCCCAAACGATCAATCGTTGCGGATAAAATTAAAAAATCATCCGGTTTAAAACCGGCATCACCGGCACGGGAAGTTCGGAAAACTGACTCGAAGAAGTCGAACGATGTGTCGATGAGATTGTTGCTTGAGTACACTGGTCGGTTTCAAGAGTGGTTTGTCGGGCATACGCGGATCACTCACTAACTTTGTCTAACGTCCGTCGTTTGACTTATCGGAAAACGGGACCTGACGCTTCTTGATGCACCATGAATAGTCCGCAAGTTGTTACCGAAAAAGAAAAGCAGGATCTGGCACTCGATATTACTCAGATGGTGCTGGACATTATTGGAATTTTCGAACCTACACCCTTTGCAGACACGGCCAGCGGCCTGATTTCGCTGGGAAGGGGTGATTGGCTGAGTGCCGCCTGCAGCGGCATCAGTCTGCTGCCTTACATTGGCGACCTGGCCAAGCTCGGAAAAATTCAAAAGTATTCGCAGTCCATTCTGAAAGCGATCCGGGTTGCGGAGAATGATGCTGAGTTTGCCGCGAAAATCCGTCCCGGCCTCCAGCGACTCAAAGATTTATGCGACGACGTCCCGCTCGACGAACTGCCGGTCAGTCTGCGCGCGGCGTCGAGGAAAATCGCCGATTTCCTCAATGAGGGCACGGTCGCGGTTGGGCCGGTGAATAAAGCCCTGGCCACACTTCCGGAAGCAAAGCGGGCTGGCTTCATCGCCGGGATGAAACTACCGCCACTCAGAAATCCGCGACAACTGCGAAAACGACCAGGCCCGGTTGATGAAGATTCGCTGCTCGCTGAGCTCTCCGGCAAGGGATTTGTGCAGGTTAAATTCGGAAAACACGGGGCGCGAGGAACTGCCGAAGACAGCGATATTTTTCTGCGGCGGATTGTGGGTGAGGATGGTAAACAGTATTTTCAGGCCATCCGCATCGATCGGCGGCTGGCACCAATCATCGCGGGGCCCTCCAGAAAACAGGCAGGAGCCGTTTTGGATGCCGGTACAATTCAGCGCGAAGGGAAATTATTTCGTCGAGAACACAATCTGCTCGGCAGAACCTCAACCAGACCGCAGGCCATGAACAACGGAGGCGGTCAGGTCCTCGACGCAGCAGCGCAGCGAGCCATGGTTAATGAATTGCAGTCCGGCGTGCGCAAAGGCCAGTTTTCGCACTGGCATCATGAGCAGATCCCGGCTACTCCGGACGCGCTGGCTACGTATCTGCAGAAACCACTCGCAGGGACGAAAATGTTCGATAATGCAGGGCAGCTCGTTGAAACGAAGCAGGCTCGAGGGGCGAGATAGACGGATTCTCGTCAGCTTGCGCGTTCGCGCCGGGCATGGTCCACCGGAATGTCTCTGGACTGCCCTGAATGGACTTTTGCGATGCAGCGTTGATGCAGCCTGAGCCTCGACAACGCATAAAACGGAGATGACAGGGGATGTGGCCCCCATGCCCTCAGTGCCGCAGATTCATGGAAAAACGCGGTAAAACAAGGAACTTTGAGCTTCGATTCAGGAGGTCCTCCGCCGGAAAATCTCTGAATCCGGATGTTTTTTCGAAAAACAAGCAACCGAAATTAATCCGAGCCGAAGATGGTGGCATGTTCGATGTGTGATTCGAACTTACTTGCAGCCACCGCGGGTGGTTGTTGTATTCCCGAGAAATAAAGTTTTGGAACTGGAGTGCTGAGCGATGGCTGCATACATGAAAGCCGACCCGATCAAAGGACAAATTACGGATGCCGGTCACAAGGACTGGATCGAACTGACGTCGATGAGTTCGCCGATCTACCGATCGATTCCGCAGGGTGCCAAAGACACGCAGCGTACACAGGGCGACACCACGCTGGGTGACATTGTGATTTCCCGCAACCTGGACAAGTCCTCCACAAAGCTGCAGGAAGCCTGTGCCAACGGCACCTTCTTCAAAGAAGTGGAAATTCACTTCTGCACCCAGGTGAAGAACAAGCAGGAACCGTACCTGACTTACAAACTCAAGAACGTCATCATTTCGAGCTACAGCATTCACGCCAATTCAACGGGTGATCCCAACGCTTCGGAGCAGTTGACACTGGGCTACACGGAAGTCGAATGGACCTACGTGCTGGTCAATGTGGAAACCGGCAACAAGGAAAGCACCGTACCAGCCAAGTTCGCTCCTGGCAAAAACCAAAGCTGATTTGGACTTCTGCTGTCTCTCGTCCTGAGAGCAAACGGAGTTCGCGTGATGCTGCGACTTGTGTCAACATTTCGGCTGTTGCTCGAAATGCCGATTACAGGTCGCAGCAGCATGTCGTTAAAGCCAGTCGTCTGTTCGTGTGAGTCATCCAGCATCGTGTCTATCAGAAGATCATCATTCACTCCATCAAGGAACAACTCAGGTGGGTAACTTCAAGCAAAAAGACAGACCGATCGGCGTCAATACTCCGCTGGGTGAAGACAAACTGGTCCTGGGTTCGTTTACCGGTGAAGAGCGATTATCCGGCCTGTTCAGTTTTTCCCTGTCGATGATATCGGAAGATGGCGGAATCAAACCGAACGATATCGTGGGTAAACCCGTCGATTTTTTTGTCCGGCTTCCGGATGGAAAAGAACGCTGGTTCAACGGCATCGTCAACAGTTTTCACTATACGGGAAAAGACGACCGGGCTTTCAACTACAAGGCCAGCGTAGTGCCCTGGCTGTGGCTGCTGACACGTGGTTCGGATTGCCGCGTTCATGAATGCAATGGTCAGAAAGATGTAAAGCAGATCATTGACGGCTTTTTGAAAGAGCTTAAATTCACCGACTACAAATGGGATCTGAAGCGCTCACTTGGAAAGCGAGAATACTGCATTCAGTACCGCGAGACACACTTTGATTTTTTCTCTCGATTACTGGAAGAAGAAGGAGTTTATTACTACTTCAAACACGAAAAGGGAAAACACCTGCTGGTTCTTACGGACCACATTGACGGTGTCTACGATTGTCCCGACGCTGAAGTCCGCATGCTGACGAATCTCTCTCAGCCGGAAAGCACAGACAACCTGAGAGCATGGTCGCATGACTACGAGTTCACCTCAGGAAAATGGACGCACACAGATTACGACTTTGAAAATCCCACGACGTCGTTGCTTTCTGAGTCAAAAAGCAAGATTTCACTGACCGGAAATTCGTCGCTTGAGTTTTATGATTTTCCCGGCGACTATGTCGATAAAACACTGGGAGGTGACTTGCTGAAACTTCGGATGGAAGAAGAAGAAGCGGCATACAACACAGCATCAGGCCGCAGTATCTGTCACACGTTTTCTCCAGGTGCGAGATTCACGCTGACAAAGCATCATGACAAGAGCGAAGCGGGCGGAAAATGGGTCATCACGGCCGTGGAACACCATGCCAGTCAGGGAGGCAACTATTTCTCCGGCGCAGGTCATTCTGATGAAATTTATCAGAATTCTTTTCGAGCCATGCCTGCCGATGTCGTCTTCAGGCCACCTCGAATTCGTTCCAAACCGCGACTTATGGGGATTCAGTCGGCACTCGTCGTGGGCCCGCCAGGTGAAGAAATTTACACCGACAAATATGGTCGGATTAAAGTGCAGTTTCCGTGGGATCGCAAGGGAAAGAAGGATGATAAGAGCAGCCTTTGGATTCGGGTCGCAACACCCTGGGCCGGTAAACAGTGGGGCATGATTCACATCCCGCGGATCGGCAATGAGGTCATTGTCAGCTTCCTCGAAGGGGATCCGGACAGACCAATTGTCACCGGGATGTTGTTCAATGCTGACAATATGCCTCCGTACGGTCTGCCTGACAATATGACACAGTCGGGAATCAAAACGCACAGTTCGAAAAATGGAAGTGATGACAATTTCAATGAGATTCGCTTTGAAGACAAGAAGGACGAAGAAGAAATCTACATCCACGCCGAGCGCGATCTGAACTGCGTTATCGAAAATAATGAAACTCGTAAGGTCGGGTTTGATGACAAAAAAGACGGCGATCAAAGCGTAGAAATCTACAACAATCAGACGCTGAAAGTTGGTAAAGCCGGATGCAAGGATGGCAGCCAGACCGTCGAAATCTTCAAAGATCGTTCTGTCACCCTCAAAACCGGCAATGATTCCCTGATGATCGAAAAGGGAAATCGCGAGACGACGCTCAAAATGGGCAACCAGACAACGACGCTCGACATGGGCAACTCTGAACTCATCCTTAAGATGGGAAACAAGACGACAAAGATTAATCTTGGCAAAAGTACCACCGAAGCGATGCAGTCCATTGAAATGAAAGTGATGGGCAGCAGTATCAAGATCGATCCGACAGGCATCACAATTAAAGCGCCCATGATCAAGATTCAGGCTGATGGAATGGCTGAATTGAAGTCACCCATGACGACAGTCAAAGGAGATGGTATGCTGACGATGAAGGGCGGCATTACTATGATCAACTGATCGTCAACGGGTTGTGCGGGAGCAAATCATGCCAGTGGTCTTAAGAGTCCGGGTCGGGGACAATTTTCGCGAGTTATGCGTACTCAAGCAGGGAAAACCACAAACCATCGGTCGGCTGGACCACTGCGACCTGGCGTTTCCGGATGATATTGAGATGTCAGGCCAGCATCTGTCCATCTCTCTGAATCCGGACGACTCCTGTGGTTTTGCAGACCTTGGAAGTACGAACGGCACATTTGTCAACGAACAGCCTGCCTCAAACGGAATCCTGCGACCCACCGATGTGCTCCGCTGTGGTATTACAGAATTCAGCATCCAGTCAGTTACCGAAACGCAGAAGACTCCCTCCGGTTCCGAGTCGTCGCAAAATCGTTCCTCTGCCGCCGCACACGTGCACGCTCCAGTACCGCCGCGGGAAAAAATTGAGGCCGCTCGCACTCAGCCGTCGGTGACTGAACCTGCAGCTACTGAAGTGTTGCCCGAGACCCGTGGTTTTTCCGGTGCGTCTGCACATGAAATCTGCGAACGTTATGGGCTGGGCAAAGAGATCCAGCCTGCTCCGACCGACGGTGAATCTCCGGCAGCATACGCGAAACGATTACTAGACTCCTGCGAGAATAATGAATGTCTCATATTCCTCGCCTACGCGCTGCCCAAGCGTTGTGCCGTGTGGTGGCTGACACAGTGCACTCAGGCCGCGGAAAGCATCAAATCGGAAGCCGATCACCCGATGCTGGCACTCGCCATCGACTGGGTCCAAAAGCCGACCGAGGAAAAGCGACGACATGCAATGCAGATGGCCGAAGCCCTCGAAATGGCCAGTCCCGCGGCCTGGGCCGGACTGGCGGCTTTCTGGTCTCATGGAAGCATGGGCCCACCCGAAGCACCACCCGTCTTCGCCGCTGATAATCTCACCGGAAAAGCAGTAAGCACTGGCGCGCTGATCGCCAGTGTCCTGCAGACTCCAGAAAAGGCGCCCGAGCGACGTCGAATGTTCACAGAACTCGGCATCAGGATTGCCGAAGGCCAGCTGCCCTGGACATAAGACAGTATGCCGCCGAAGATTGTGAAAAGTCGTTGACACCTGCGATCACGACCAAATACACCGGATTGCTGAAGTCACAGTTTCAGAATGGACAGGATTGTCGTTCTGTGGATCACCATTCAATTGCAAATTCAATGAGGTAAAGCCATGCGAATTTTTTTTGCCGTCCTGTTGACACTGGTTTCTGTCTGCCACGCCCGTGCGGAAATCAAAACGCAGATCGTCGAGTATCAGGACGGCGACGTCACCCTGGAAGGCTTCGTGGCCTGGGACTCAGAGAAAGCTGACAAGGCTGCACCCGGCGTGCTGGTCGTTCATCAATGGATGGGCCTCACGGATTACGAAAAAGGACGTTGTAAGCAACTGGCTGGCCTTGGATATGTTGCTTTTGCATTGGATATCTACGGCAAGGGGATCCGCCCCTCAACGATGCAGGATGCCGCAAAACAGGCCGGGATTTACAAACAGGATCGGGATCTTTACCGTCGTCGCCTGAAGCTGGGGCTGGAACAACTTCGGGGCCGTCATGAAGTTGCAAAAGACCAGATTGCAGCGATCGGTTACTGTTTTGGAGGCACGGGCGTTCTTGAACTGGCCCGGAGTGGGGCTAAGATATCGGGAGTCGTCAGTTTTCACGGCGGCCTTGATTCGCCGCAGCCGGAAGCCGGAAAAAACATAAAAGCCAAAGTGCTCATCTGCCATGGAGCTGACGATCCGTTTGTCCCGGCCAATGAAATTGAGGCCTTCAAGTCGGAACTGAACAGTGCTCAAGTCGATTGGGAAATGGTCATCTACTCCGGAGCAGTCCACTCCTTTACTCAACCGATGGCGGGCAACGACAATGCGCGGGGCGCTGCCTATAACGAGAGAGCCGACAAACGATCCTGGACTGCCATGCAGGCCTTCTTCGACGAGATCTTTGCCGGGGCATCAAAATAACGTCGGCGGGGCCGGAAAAGAGGCCCCGGTGCAGCGCAGCATGAGGCTTCTGGTACCTCAGTTTGCACCGGCAAGCTGACGCATGCCGCTCACCGATTCTCACTCGGTCACGCCCGAATGGAATATAGTTCCCTGACGCGCTACAGCATGTCCAGGGTTACCACGCAGCGAAATCCCGTGTGAAAGGCGCCGGTGTCCTCTTCGCCTTTCATCCGTGCGCTCACACGATAGCCCACACAGTATTGATCGCTGCACATAAATGATCCGCCCCGCTGCACGCGTTTAATGATCCCTGGTTCCTGCGGATCAAAACTGGACTCTGGTCCGGGCGGATTCTTTAACGGGCAGACCGCGTAATATTCGGGCTGATACAAGTCGGCACACCATTCCCACACGTTGCCGGTGATCTCATACAGTCCAAAATCATTGGCAGGAAAGCTTCTGACCGGGGCGGTGCGTGTGAAACCGTCCTCGCCGGTATCCTTGATCGGAAATTCACCCTGCCAGATATTATGCCGCCAGTGCCCGTCCGGATTCAGCGTATCGCCCCAGGGATAGACTGAGCCTGCGCGGTTACCGCGCGCCGCAAATTCCCATTGTGCTTCAGTAGGAAGTTTCTTGCCCGCCCAGTCGCAGTAGGCCTTTGCATCCAGCCAGCTGACATGCACCACAGGATGATCCATGCGATGCTCAATGGTGGACTCGGCTCCCTCGGGATGCATCCAGTTGGCCCCCGGAACGTACTGCCACCAGCTGTAGGCTCCTTTCTGCGGATCAATTTCGTCACGACTGGACAGCGGCAGGCTGCAAATGGACCCCGGCTGATTCAATTCGGGCAGAATTTTAACGTTCGCCAATTCGGAATCCGGCATGATGCTCCGCAGTTCAGGTGCTCGCTCCGCGGTCGTCAGGTAACCGGTCGCATCTACAAACTCCCTGAATTGCTGATTGGTAACTTCCGTCGCGTCCATCCAGAATCCGTCCAGTTCCACGATGTGCGGAGGGAACTCGTCAGGGACGGTATTCAGTGCTCCCATCTCGAAGCGCCCTCCGGGGATCCAGCACATGCCAACGACCCGAGAGTCATCGGTCGCCGGGGCGGGCTCCGCGTGCTCAGTCGCGCTCTGCACTGAAGCATCCTGGTGGGTTACAGTCGTGGCAGACTGAGAACTCACCCGGGCAGTTTCGGTCGCCTTTTCGCGTACCGTCGTCATCAGCAGTGCCCACGCCAGCAGACAAGCCGCGACCAGAAACGTGATTGCGGGGAGTATAACTTTATACATCAGCGTGAAACCTGGAATGTCTCGTCAAAGCAGATGCTTGCGCACGATCGGCAACAACTGGTCGTGCAACAGTCCATTGGATGCAAGCAACGTGGTTTTCTTCAAAGGTGGAACCTGACCGTCACAGGTAGTAACGACACCTCCCGCCTCTTCAACCAGCAACTGGCCGGCAGCGAAGTCCCAGGGCGAAAGCTGGTATTCAAAAAACGCACCGTACAAACCGGACGCAACATGGGCGAGATCCAGTGATGCCGTGCCGAAGCGCCGAACGCCATGAATTTGCTGCCGGAAGCAATCCCCCACGGCCGCCAGTGTTGCCTCCATCATCGCACCGCGGTCATAGGCGAAACCAATTCCCAGCAGCACTTCATTCAGAGACTTTTGCGGCCCTACCCGAACAGGTTTCCCGTTGTGGGTCGCTCCGTGACCGCGTCGCGCCACGTACAGATCATCGCGGATGGGATTCAGAATTACTCCGCATTCGACTTTGCCATGATGCAAATAGGCAATTGATACTGCAAAATGTGGAATGTGGTGAGCAAAGTTGGTGGTACCATCCAGCGGGTCGATCACCCACAGATGTTCGGCGCTGACATCGCCTGCGTTTTCTTCCTCGCCCAGAACGGCATGCCCGGGGAATGCTTCATGAATGACCGCCGCGATGCGCCGTTCGGAGGCGACATCGGCGTCTGTCACCATGTCCGAAACTCCCTTGAGGCGAATGGAGAAACCTTCGTCAAAAAAACGCGACAGGATGCTACCGGCTTCGCGTGCAGCGCACATCGCAACATCAAAAGGATTGAGCATTGGGGCCTCAGAGCATAGCGGCTTCAGGAGCCGCCGAGTCAATTTCATGCAGCAGACGATCGCGAGACACAACCTGAATTTTATCGTCTGGTCCGTGAATTCCTATCGTGCGATCGCTAGAATCGCGGAGCCTCGCCGCAAAAATGATTGCTGTACAAGTTTTCGTTCGTTCATTTACAGCATCACATCAGACTCCATAAGCCAAGGCTCAAACCATGACTCGAATCCCGCACAACCTGGCCAGCCGTCGACTATTTTTGGGCACTTCGGCAGGCCTGGTCGCTGCGGGCCTGATGCCGACTTCGGCGAACGCAAATCGGACTGCAGGAAACCTGCACGCGGGCACGTTTCGGTTTGACGTAACGCCACCCATGGGACATTCGCTGTGCGGGGGCTGGATTAAGCCGGTCGAAGCGGTCGATGATCCACTCGAAGCGATTGGTTATGTACTTCTGGGGGCCGACAAACCGATCGTGGTGTGCGTCGTGGACTGGACAGGAATTCTCAATACCGCCCATCTGAAGTGGCGCGAAGCGCTTGCGGAAGCTGCGGGCACAACGGTTGATCGTGTTACCGTTCATTGTGTGCATCAACACAACGCTCCGTTCGCCTGCGTGGATGCGGAACAGATTGTACTGGATCAGGGTGATCTGCCGCATATTGTTGAACTCGATTTCTTCCGTCGATGTCTTGATTCCGCCAGTGCTGCTGTAAAGCAGGCCATGAAACAGACGGTCCCCGTGACACACATCGCCACGGGCGAAATCAAAGTTAACCAGGTGGCGAGCAACCGACGCATTCTCGGACCGGACGGCAAAGTCGCCTCTCAACGCGGCAGCAGTTCAACCAACGCCGAGCATCATTCCCTGCCGGAAGGCGTTATTGATCCGATGTTGAAGACCATAGCGTTTTACAACAAACAGCAGAAGGTGATTTCGAGTCACTACTATGCCTGTCATCCGATGAGCTACTACGGCGATGGGCGTGTCAGCGCGGACTTCTGCGGACTGGCAAGAAAACAGCGACAACAGCAGGAACCTGGCTGCACACACCTTTATTTTAATGGCTGCGGTGGAAATATTGGCGCGGGGAAATATAACGACGGATCGAAAGAAATGCGTCCCGTGCTGACTCAGCGAATCCTGGACGGCATCGTGGGCTCCGAGCAGAATCATGACCCTCAGCCAATCGAATCCGTCGAGTGGCACACCGTCGATATTCAGCCTCCGAGCGACAAACGCTTTGACGAACAGCAACTGATGGCGCAAATCAGCGACAAAGCACAACCGGTCTCCGGGCGCAATCGTCCGTCGTACACAGTCGCCTGGCTTCGCAGAAATGCGTCCCTGCTGCCCATCACACTCAGTTCGCTGCAGATCAATCAGGCCGCCATGCTGCACCTTCCGGCTGAGTGTTTTGTGGAGTATCAGCTGCGAGCCCAGGCGGCAGCCCCGGATCGATTCGTCGCGTGTGCTGCCTACGGAGATGGCGGACCATGGTACATTCCAACGGCAGAGGCCTACCCTCAGGGAGGCTATGCGGTGAGTGTTGCCTGGTGTG
Source organism: Planctomycetaceae bacterium (assembly GCA_020426105.1). GTDB lineage: Bacteria > Planctomycetota > Planctomycetia > Planctomycetales > Planctomycetaceae > SXXK01. The sequence continues at coordinate 4,755 of JAGQQS010000364.1, read as the reverse complement.
ACCCGGCAATCGACAGAATCCTGACAAATGGGATTTACAACCTGCTTGGATCGAAAATCAAGGCCTGAGAAAGCTCGGAACACCTGGTTGGTCAGTCACCGGTAAAAGTTGGGGTAGTGGACGAGGCAACGAGTCCTGAAGTGCCATAAAATACAAGGACTCGTTGCGTCATCCACTACAACTAACCCTCAAATTGAGCTGTCACAGACCACTTGGCGGATGACCTTCCGTGTTCTCACTGAGAATCAACCGGGCGAAATGCGCGGGTGAGCATTGATTGTATGAGGCAAAGTCGTTAAATTGCCTCGCTTCGTTAAGCTTCAGGCCAGCTTTTGGTCGATGCGCTGACGCCGCGTATGCGAAAAACACTGTGTTTTGCACAGTTTCACGGTATTCTTGATTCAGTACTCTTGATCAGGCTGTCATCATTCGACAGCTCGTAAGGATGATTATTCCATGCTGGCAATTGGCAAAACATGGATGGCGAAAAAAGAAGAAAATGATAACCATGAGTGGTATATCATCGACGCCGATGCTCACATCGTGGGACGTCTGGCCACTCAGATCGCCACGGTTCTTATGGGAAAACATAAGCCCAATTACACGCCGCATGTTGATACCGGCGGGTGTGTTATTGTGCTGAATTGTGATCGAATTCGCTTCTCCGGCAACGCCGTGCAGCATCCCAAAGTACCCTACATGACCACCAAGATGGGAAAGAAGAAGTACGATCGATACACGGGCTTCCCCGGCGGTTTGCGAACACGTACCGCCGTGGAGACCTGGGAAAAACGTCCCGATCAGATCCTCAGCGAAGCTGTGCGACGGATGTTGCCAAAGAATAAGCTGGGCCACCAGATGCTCAAGAAATTGCGAATATTTGTCGGCACTGAGCACCCGCACCAGGCTCAAAACCCACAGCCATTTCCGGCCCATCTGGTCCCGGATCGCAAAGTAAAGGGCTAGTTCGTACTCGTCAGATCGCCTTCGAACACATTGTTTGTAAATTAATTTTCGGGCTGTTGTCGACTTGCGTATGGCCCTGTAAGTTTGTTACCTCCTCACTTTTCACTGTGAATTTGCCTTATGAGTACGGATCCTGCTGTTTCAACGGATGATGATGTGACCGCATCACAGCCCGAGATGCCTTCATCAGCATTGCCTGAGATGCCGTCGTCGCAGTTGCCTGAACTTAAAATTGGTGGTGGTGACGCATCCATCACTGTTGATCCCGCGTATCAGCCGGTAATTCGCGGAAAGATCGACCGATTTGGGGTCGCCATGGGAACAGGGCGTCGTAAGACGTCAGTTGCTCGGGTCCGCATCAAGGAAGGCAACGGAGCATTCGTTGTTAACGGTCGTCCGCTGGAGCAGTACCTCTGCGTCGAACGTGACCGAGACAGCGTGATGTTTCCGCTGCGTGTCGCGGACAAGGTGGGAAAAGTGGATATCTCGATCCGTGTTCAGGGTGGTGGGACAACCGGCCAGACGGGTGCCATCATTCTCGGAATTGCGCGTGCTTTGGAAGGCATGAACCCCGCATGGCACCATGCCCTTGCGGACGCCGGGTTGTTGACCCGTGACGATCGCATGGTGGAACGCAAGAAATACGGTCTTCGCAAAGCCCGTCGAAGTTATCAATTCTCAAAACGCTGATTGCCTGCGGGAAGACTGCAGGTCACCGGGCAATTTTGGATTGGCGATCAAATCCCTGCGGGAACTCTTTCCTGCAGGGATTTTTTAATAGGCACGCCCGGTTCGAGAGTGTTTTCCGATGCAGGACACCTACCAAACGCTCATACTCCCTGATGTGCAGCTCATGCTTCAGGAGGGAGACATTGCTGGCCTCGCAGCGTTTTGCAATGTTGTGCATCCGGCCGCCGTCGCGGAAATTCTCGACGAACTACAGGACGATCAGATCTGGCCGATTCTGGATCAGGCCGAGTTGCCGGTCCGCGTTGAGATCTTCGAGTACATGTCGTTGCGGCGACAGATTGGACTGGTCGAACAACTAGACACGGCAAAGATGTCGGAGTTGTTCGAATGGATGTCCGCGGACGATCGGGTGGATCTGCTTTCCCGCATGCCGCCGGATCGTCGTGAAGACGTGCTGCGACTCATCGCTCGCGCTGAGCGAAACGATATCCGCAAACTGTTATCGTACGACGAAGACAGTGCCGGCGCGATTATGACGACTGAGTATGCGTCATTGCCGGCGAATATTTCCGTGCGGGAAGCGCTCGACCAGCTCCGCCTGCAGGCCCCGAACAGTGAAACAATTTATTACGTCTACATTATCAGCGAAGATCGCCGCCTTGAAGGCTTCATCTCACTCCGCGAGTTGATTCTCGCGAGGCCGGATGCGCGACTCGCAAGCATTATGCAACGCGACGTCATCCGCTTTAAGGTCAGCGAACAGCGAGAAGTCGTTGCCCAGGAGATGGGACGTTACAATTTTATCGCTGTGCCGATCGTTGACGCCGACGATCGCCTCGTCGGCATTGTGACTCATGATGATGCCATGGACGTCGTGCAGGAAGAAGCAACAGAAGACGCCTATCTGCAGAGCGCTGTAGCCCCGCTCGACGACACCTATGAAGACACTCCACTCCTCACGATTCTCTGGAAACGCGGAATCTGGCTGCTGTTTCTGTCGATCGTCGCCTTGATGAACGCTCGCGTGATCGATCATTATCGCTCATCCACCAGCGAGACTCCTCCGCTGTTCCAGCACGAAACCGGGCTCGCAACGCTGATCTTGTTGTTTTTACCACTGGTCATGGCGAGTGGCGGAAACGCGGGTTCTCAATCCGCGACACTGTTCATTCGTATGTTCGCGCTGCAGCCAACGGATTCCAAAGGTGGTGCTGATGGACTCATTGACCGCCGCCTCATCCTGCGGGAATTCGTAATCGGGATGGCACTCGGCGTCACGCTGGCGTCGCTGGATTTCATGGTGGCATGGGTATTCTTCGGCCTGAGCATTGCCGAGGCCGCTGCCATCGCCACGACAGTGGTCGTCGTTGTCATCCTTGGAACTTCAGCCGGTACCTTGTTGCCTCTCGGTTTGCGTCGCGCTGGTATGGACCCGGCAATCATGTCTAACCCGCTCATTGCAGCGATGATTGATATTCTTGCCGTCGTGATTTTCTACGAAATCGCGGGCCAGTACCTGAGCTGATGTGCGGCAATTCCCGGCATGCGTCATGCGTCAGCTTGCCGGTACAAAACCGAGCTGGCAGAGTGCGCACCTCGCGCCGCTTCACACATGGCTGACAAGTGGTTCTTCAGTGTTGCACAGGCATCGGCGTGAAGCGGGCAGCCGCCAGTTGGACGATGCGTTCTGACGAACACCCGTCCCCATAGGGATTGATGTCAACCAGCATTGCCTCGTAGGCGTCTCGATCGGTGAGCAAACGCTGCACTTCCAGCACGACACGATCCGGATCTGTGCCGATCAACTTTGTCGCGCCGACGGCCAGTGCTTCGGGGCGTTCTGTCGTGTCCCGGGTCACCAGTACCGGTTTGCGAAGTGACGGGGCCTCTTCCTGAACGCCCCCGGAGTCGCTCAGAATCAGCGTCGCCTGATCCATCAGCCAGATAAATTCCGGGTAGTCAGCCGGCGGAATCAGATGCACATTACCGCGGTTCGCAAGAATCTCATGCACCGGACCACATATATTAGGATTCAAATGCACGGGATATACAAACTGCACTTTCGGAAACAGATCCGCCAGCCGCCCAATGGCTGTGCATAGATTTCGAATCCCGTCGCCGTGATTCTCGCGACGGTGTGCCGTAATCAATACCATGGGACGCCCCGCGATGTCCGGATGTTTCTGTACCCATAAATATGAGTTCAGGCGTTCCTGCCGAACCGACAGTTTCAGCGCATCAAGAACCGTGTTGCCGGTAACAATCACGTCTTCGGGCGCATAACCTTCCCGGAGCAGGTTCCGGCGAGCCGCCTCAGTCGGCGCGCAGTGCAAAGCGGTCGTCAGTGAGCAGACGCGGCGATTGAATTCCTCGGGAAATGGCGAATCGATACTGTCCGTGCGCAATCCCGCCTCAACGTGGATGAACGGAATGCGCGCAAAGAAGGCGGCCATGCTGGCACACAGGGCAGTTGTTGTATCGCCCTGTCCCACGATGCAGTCCGGTTTCGTTTCCGCAATTGTCGCTGAAAGCATCTGCAGGCAGCGGCAGGTCAGATCGGCAAGGGTCTGATTCGGCTGCATCAGATTCAGGTCAACATCCACAGGCAGACTGAAGTACCGAACAACCTGGTCCAGCATTTCCCGATGCTGACCCGTCAGACATACGATGGGCTTCACGCTCGGATGTCGTTGCGCTGCAAGGACGACCGGAGCCATCTTGATAGCTTCGGGACGAGTGCCGAATACGCACAGCATGCTGAGTGAGGACATGAGAGGGGACTTTCAGATTTGTTGCGTCAACAAGAGCGACTCACGAACAGCGTAAATTCGTATTCGCGGGGAGATGACGATCGGCTGCAACCAGGGACGGGACAGTCGATCGGGGACAGTGTCCGTTGTGATCGATTCGAAAAAAGGGTTTTCTTCCTTTGGCTGCACGCCCGGGAACACAACGATCCGATTGATCCTGTACCTGCGGATCAAAGTGATCACTTCGTCATCAGTCCAGACACGTTTCGAATAGGTCGTGGAAACCAGCCCGACGATTCCCTGTTGTATGGCTTCTCCGAGCATGTCCGGTTCGTCCGAAAGAATTCGC
>JAGQQS010000026.1 GCA_020426105.1 Planctomycetaceae bacterium | reverse complement strand
AACCTGCGAATCATTGATCATTCTCAACTTCTGCCACTTTCTTCCTGATCCGTGCCATGATCCGACTGCGTGACATGTAGATGCTTCCGGGTGTAACGTTGAGTTCTGCAGCCACTTTATCAACCGCCCGTTCTTCAATCACCGTTGCCCAGAAGGCGCGCCAGCTTGTGTCCAGAAACTCATGGCGTACCTGTTCCGCGGCCCAGACGACGAGTTCATGCTGATACCGCTGAATGCATTTTTCGTCCGGCTTGTCCTCGACATTCTGAAGTTGAACGAGCAACTCGCTTCCGCCGATTCCGCCCGCCTGTTTTCTTTCACGCGACATAAATCGAATTACGACGTTGCGAGACACGGTACTCAACCAGCGCCGAAAGGATGCCACATTGCCGTCATCTTTCCAACCGTCGATTGACCGCGCGATCGTCAGCAGGATCTGTTGCGTGACATCCGGAATATGTCTATCGGGGACACCTTGTCGCCGAGCCAGTTGATTCAGAAACCCTTCATAGGTACACACGAAATCCCGCCAGGCGAGTTCATTTTGCTCGCTTTTCAGCCTGACAATCAGGCTCTGCCGGGTTTCAAGAGGCGACATAGACGATTCCTTTGCCTGTTGAGTACCGCAGGCGTCTGATTTCTCACGCGTGACTGGAAATGTTTTGTAAGATTTCTGCAGGTTGGCTCTGGAAATTGGACCGACGTTTTTTATTTGCAGCCTATTCGTTTTACCTCGAGCCGCAAGTAGTAAAGTTGCGAGTATCCGGTCCGGAGGACTGGTATGATGTGAAATGAACCTCTTTGAGGTTCCAGCAACGGCTGCATTCGCTTGCGTGAACCGGCCAGTCCGGTCGCTGGATTTGAGGTTCAAACGGCGGTAGACTCAGGGATATCGCGCGATGCGATTTGCGCATGACAGGGGTCTGTCCGCAGCGCCAGCTCTCAGAGCTCAATAGTTACAATTCGGCAACCACGACTGTAGCGTCTCCCGGCTGCGGTGCAACAAATCCTGTCTCAAGATGAGTGATCCTTCAGTATTCGAATGTGACAGCTGCAGCGAATCATTCGAATGCGCACCTTCAGATACTTCCGGTCCAGCGGTAATTGTTCCCGCCTGGGAAGTTGTTGAAGGGACGCCTGTTCCACTGGGTATCACGTGGGTCGCGGCTCAACGGGCCTGGAATGCAGCCGTCTATTCGCGGCACGCAACGCGTGTAACGCTGCTGCTCTTTGACAGCGATGTCACGCGCCCCGCACTTGCGCTGGCCCTTGATCCATTGAAAAACAAGTCAGGTTCGGTCTGGCATTGTCGCGTTGCATCCTCAGCCTGTTCATCGGCCAGATACTACGCGTGGCAGATTGATGGTCCGGCGCCCGACGAAGGTTTTGACTGGCACGTCTTTGACGCGGAAAAGCTGCTGCTTGACCCGTATGCAAAGGCCGTCTACTTTCCATCGCAATTCAGTCGTGAGGCGGCGCGCTATCCAGGTTCTAACATGGGGCGTGCTGCACTGGGGATGCTGGAGGCGTGCCGGAGCAGCCAGCAGTCGATACCAGGTGGCTGGATTCGTCATGGTTCGAATCTCGTTATCTACGAAATGCATGTGCGCGGATTTACTTATCATTCCAGCTCAGATATCCCCGAGAGCAACCGTGGTACCTTTGCCGGGGTAATCGAAAAAATACCGTACCTCGTCGAGCTGGGTATTACTGCCGTCGAACTCATGCCCGTGTTTCAATTCGACCCTGATGCCGGAGATTACTGGGGGTATATGCCGCTGAGTTTCTTTGCTCCGCACAATGCATATTCGACCACTACTGGAAAATGCCCGCATCAGAGCGAATTTCGTCGGATGGTGGATGCACTGCACGCCGCCGGGATCGAAGTGATTCTGGACGTTGTTTACAACCATACATGCGAAGGCGATCAGCGAGGGCCCATGTATGGGATGAAAGGCATCGACAACAGTACGTACTATATTGTTACAGGAAATCCTGATCAGCCGTACGCCAACTACAGCGGTACGGGAAACACCTTGCATACGGCCAATCGCGTTGTGCGACAGTTGATCGTTGACAGCCTGCGGTACTGGGTCACCGAAATGGGTGTTGATGGCTTTCGTTTCGACCTCGCTTCTGTGTTCACACGCAATACTGACGGGTCGATTAACACGCAGGATCCTCCGGTCTTTGCCCAGATTGCAGCCGACCCTGTCCTGCGGAACGTGCGGATGATTGCGGAGCCCTGGGATGCGGGGGGAGCCTATCAACTGGGTCACAATTTCCCTGGGACGCTGTGGATGCAGTGGAACGCCCGGTACAGGGACACACTGCAACGGTTTGTACGCGGGGATGCAGGAATCGTCACCGATCTGATGACGCGCATGTACGGGAGCGCCGATCTGTTCCCGGATGACATCATGAATTCGCAGAGGCCGCTGCAGAGTGTCAACTACGTTACATCGCATGACGGCTTTACGATGTATGACATCGTGTCGTACAACGAAAAAAACAACTGGGCGAATGGACACAACAACCTGGACGGGGCACACGAATTCAGCTGGAATTGCGGCTGGGAAGGCGACGATCACCTGCCTGATGAGATACTTGACCTGCGGCACCGTCAGGTTCGAAATCTGTTCAGTCTGTTACTGCTCTCGAACGGAACACCGATGTTTCGCATGGGTGATGAATTTCTGCAGACGCAACGGGGCAACAACAACCCATTCAACCAGGACAACGAAACCACATGGCTGGACTGGCGACGTTTGCCGCAGCATCACGAGATCTTTCGCTTTGTGAGCCGCATGATCGCTTTTCGAAAAGCGCATCCTTCGCTCAGTCGTTCGCGATTCTGGCGTGAGGATATCAGCTGGTATGGTCCTGACCGTGCAGTCGATATGAGCTACGAATCACGCACGCTGGCCTGGTGCCTGCACGGCCAGTCGGTGGGAGATGATGACATCTATGTGATGATCAATTCCGGCCCCGATCCGATTCGGTTTGGGATCTATGAAGGTGCCATGGGTGAATGGCGACGAATCATTGACACGTCGCTTGCGTCGCCGCACGATATTTGCGATTCGGCTGAAGCGAGTCCTGTATCCGAGGCCAGCTATCTGGTGGCGGGGCGATCTGTCGTGGTGCTGGTGCGGACGCAATAGATGGAATGCACTGGTGTCGCAGCCGCTGTGACTCCTTCAGGGTCAGGATCACCATGTTGGGTTTTTCCGGGGGTGCGCGGCTTCGCCACGACCCCCGGCTAATGGCCGAGATCCCTGCCGGGATCAACCCCGCGTCAGCAAACCATACACCCCGACACCGCAATCCCCGGGCGTTTTAATCTCAGGCAGCCCCCTTCATCCGGCCTGTCGGCCACCTTCTCTGCCGATTTCGGGGAAGAAGGGACACGGTCGAGTCGCTCAAAACTCGTACATCTTTTCCTGCCTATCACCTTACAGCGATTCAACGTCGCGCGACGGCAGCCATCCCACATGACCGTGGCGGGTTCTCACCTGGAGCCAGTTCCCTCGCTGAACAAGTATCTGAACACGGCGGCCCTGCGCGGAATCAAGTGCCACGACTGCATCAAACTGATCCCCATCGCCGGTGCGGAGCAGCAAATTGTCCGTGACGATAATCCCGCGATTCTCGCTGCGTGGTTGAGCTGACGTCAGGATCGCCGAACTCAGGGAAATCATCAACAGGATCAGAGGCATGATCGAATATCTCCAGACCGCGAATCGGTATCCAAACACTCGCGCTATGTGTACTCCCCAGAATAGCAGCGAAGAAAGAATTAGCACCCCGACGGTAGTCCGCAGGCCGATGCTTCTGACAATGATCGTGTTGTAGTCTCTGAGCGTCTGAATGATTGAATTGCGCGACGCTGGATTGCCCACAGCAGAACTGGTCGTGTGGTCCGACGATCCATCATCGTCGCGCACGAGTGACACCGCGAACTCGAGATTCTTCGCAAGTTGGGGATCATGGGGGGCGAGTTGTGAGGCTCGCTCGTAATTTGCGATCGCTCGCCCAAGTTGGTTACTCTGCAGGTACGCGTTGCCCAGATTGCGATAGAGCAATGCGTTGTGAATTCCTGAATCTGCCAGCAGTTGATATTTCTGAGCGGCGGCCGTAAACAAATCGGTGGCTTCCGCAGAATCTGTTTTGGCGATGTTTCGGGCTTTCGAGTACAGCTCACCAGCTTCGGTCAGCAATGTCTGCTGTTGACTGGCCGAAAGGCGGACGGCGGCGTCAGAGGCTGGTTGCTCTGCGGCAGCAACATTTCCAGCAGCAGCCATCGCGACCGCGAACAGCAGGATTGACGTTCGCCGGGCAGAGCGGGTCGTGTTTTGGATGATGGCATGGTGACGGGCTTCTGTGCGCTTCGAGCGGCGGACTCGGGATTTGCTGATCAAATCGATGGCCGATGCAATTTGCGTTACAAGCTCGCGAGCTCGCAGTTTCAACATTGTCAGCGACTGCTGCGGGTCACCCGTAAAGGGTGACGATTCGCATTGCTGAAAGAACGCTTCCACATCAATGGCGTCCCGGGAAAGGCCCGCGGTTCGCAGCGCCCCGATGGCGGCAGCGGAGTTTGCACAGGCCTGTCGTGTTCTGCGTTCGATGTATGCAGACAGCGCGAGGACAACGTCCGCTGCTTCCCTGGCATTCGTAATCGCCTGCAGGCAGCGTGACGACGGTGATTGAAAATCAGGTAGCCGACGGATAACGATGTCCCGATGACGGACCAGCACGGTGACCAGCCACATCATTGGTGGTGCGTATACGAAGAACCACCACCATTCTCGGGAATTTGTCGCAGACCGGGGTACGAGTGCGGCGGGGGAGTTGTCATTCGTGAAGTCTGGTTGCGTTACCTGTTCGGTGACGGCGGCACCTTTTGCGCCACCATGATCGTGTTGTCGCTTGCCCACAATTGCATCAAGAGACAACGATTCAGACTCTTTGACTGTGATTGAGATCGGCTGGCTCATCACGGTTTCATATTTCTCTGTGGCTGGATCGAAAAAACTGAACGGGATCGGCGGAATCTCCGTAATCCCTGCGCGACGCGGACGAACAGTTGTTGAAAACAGTTTTGTGTCGTCCTGTACGAAACCCGCCAGCGACTGATCGGCGACTTTAAAATCCGCCGTCAATGTTGGCAATTCCGAAAGTGGCGGGGCCTGCACGAGTTCCATCGGTCCCGTGCCGGAAATGCCGATGTTCAGCGTGATGGGGTCACCGGCATTCACATCGGTGGGTGTCGCCTGAGTCACAATGTTGTAACGACCGACGGCTCCACGATAATCAACGGGCCGACCTTCAGAAGGTACCGGCAGGACTTCCGTCGAATCGACAGTGGCTTCGCCCACAATCGGTCTTGTTGCCGACACCGTCAGACGATTGCCAAACGGAGACGTAAAGAAATCATCATCCAGCATCTGTGACAGCGGCGAACCGCCACCGAATCCCTGATTTTCAAAGAAGCCCGCGAAGGGATCCCGGGCTTTGCCGAGTTCCGTGGGATAATTAACGACAATCTGTACATCTTCAGCATCAATTTTTCCAGGACGTTTGGGATAGACAGTGGCTGAGATCTCATACAGATAATAGCTGCGTTCATTGCCCTGTCCGTCATCTCGCAGAACCTCACGGCCGCCAGGACGCTGATTATTGGCGGCCAGTTCTT
>JAGQQS010000363.1 GCA_020426105.1 Planctomycetaceae bacterium | reverse complement strand
CCGACCTGGAATATGGGCCCGAAGATTTCAGTCGATTCAGCGACTATGATGAATAAGGCGCTGGAGATAATTGAAGCCCGATGGCTGTTTGGGATCACAGCTGATAGAATCAGTGTGACCATCCATCCTCAATCCTGGATCCACTCGCTGGTGGAGTTTCAGGACGGTTCGGTAATTTCGCAGCATTCTCCTCCGGACATGCGGCTTCCAATTCAGTATGCTCTCTTGTTTCCGGACCGGTCGAAAAGCCCGGCAAGAAAGACCGACTGGACACAGCCACAGACTTTGGAGCTTATTCCACCGGATCTGGACGCATTTCCAGCTTTGCGGCTGGGATTTCAGGCGGCCGAAAGTGGCGGCACCAGTGGTGCCGTGCTCAACGCCGCGAATGAAGTGGCAGTTGCCAGGTTTTTGGCGCGGGAATTGCCCTTTCATCAGATAACATGTGTCGTTAACGATATTTTAAACCACCATGAATTCGATGCCCGACCGTCGCTTGAGCAGCTGCTCACCGTCGATCGCCGGGCTCGGGAGGAAGCTGCTCGGTGGAAGACCTAGCATTTGAATTAGTTGCCGCGATCGATCCTGGCAGCGTGTTTACAAAAATCCTGAACGTACTTTCTGTGGCGCTCGGGCTGGGACTTGTGATTTTTTTTCACGAGCTTGGCCATTTTGCGGTTGCCAAGTGGTGCGACGTCCATGTGGAACGCTTCAGTATCGGCATCGGCCCGATTCTTTGGAGTCGTCAAAAGGGCGAAACGGAGTATGCATTGTCAGCGCTGCCGTTTGGTGGATATGTCAAGATGCTCGGGCAGGATGATATGGACCCGAACCAGATGACCAGCAGTGAAATTGCGGAAAACCCACGATCATATTCTTCAAAGTCGGTGCCGCAGCGGATGGCCATTATTTCTGCTGGCGTTGTGATGAATGTTGTCACGGGATTTTTGTTCTTCACCATTTGCTACTGGTTCGGCGTAAATGAACCTTCTCCTGTGGTGGGCAGCGTTGTACCTGGATTCCCTGCATGGACTGCCGGAATGAAAGCCGGTGATCGAATAGAAGCGATCAATGGTGAAGAGATTCGCAGCTTTGGTGATGTGTTCGAATCCGTGGTGCTGTCAACAGGCGATGTTCGCGTCGAAGGAAAACACCTGGACGGATCCAGATTTGATTTTGTGCTGACGCCGGATCGCGGCGCGTCCGGACGATCTGTCGGAGTGCAGCCGAATCAAACGACGACGCTAAGTAAAGAAATCCTGAATCCGGAAGAGATCGCGATTACGGGGCTACCGGCAAAACGCGCCACACTGCTCAGCGAAACTGAAGCTGTCAAGAGCGTGGGGAATACAACGGCAGCCGCAGGCAGCGAGTCGCCCGCCCCATCAGACGCGTCAGTGGCACCGCCAACGCCGTTTCAGCCGGGTGATAAGCTTATTGCATTGCAGTCGGAGCCTGTGAATACCTTCGTCGATCTGCATCGGTTGACCGCGAAATTCGCTTCACAGGATTTGATTTATACGTTTGAGCGGACGACAAAGGACGGTCAGCCGGATGTGCGTGGCGATACGACACAAGTCAGAATCAGCGTGCCACCGGATAACGTGCGATCTGTCGGATTGTGGATGGCGATGGGACCCGTTCGAGCAATCCGTGCCGGCTCGATTGCCGAAGCGGCCGGTCTGAAGGTTGGAGACATCATCCTGTCGGTCGACAACATGGTCATGGGCAGCGACTACGATCCGGTACGCCTCCCGACCTATTTTTCAGAACATGCAGGGACCGAGGTGCTCGTGAAGGTCAGTCGCCAGGCGGCTGCCGCGCCGGAACAGCATGAATTGAAAATGGTTCCGACGGATGAACCCGGCTGGACAGAAATACCCATTTTTCAAACAAGTCCCCTGCCCATTCCGGCGATAGGTGCGGCGTATCAGGTGTTCCCCAACATCGCAAAAGTTGTGCCAGGATCGGAGGCCGAGAAGACGGGCATGTTTGCCAAGGGACAGAAGGTTACAAAAATTGAACTGATCAAGCCGCCTGCCCCGTCGGATGAGTCGACCGCTTCGAATCAGGAAACTCCTGCCTTATTGAAGTTAAATGAACTCGAGAAAAAGCAGCCGGGAACCACGGAAGACATCAATTGGGCCTGGGCCTTCAGCGAAATTCAACAGGCCCCCGATCATCAGATTCGCGTCTATCTCGAAGACGATAAAGCGATTCTGCTATCCGACATTGAAAAGGTTCCCGATTGGTACCGCTGGACACGTGGGATCAGAGGCTGGGAGCCCGCGGTTGAGCTGCAAAAAGGCAAATCTCTGGGTGATGCGACCGAACTTGGCCTGCGAAAAACACGAAAGACCGGCGTGAATATTTACATGACGCTGCGTTCTCTGTTTCGTGGTGATCTGCCCGCCGATTCCTTCAGCGGTCCGGTCGGGATCCTGTCAATTGGTTACCGCGTGGCCAGTCAGGGATTGACGGATTTGCTCCTGTTTCTGGGCTTTTTAAGCATCAATCTGGCGATTCTGAACTTCCTGCCGATTCCTGTTCTGGATGGCGGTCACATGGTCTTTCTGATCTGGGAAGGTGTCACGCGGCGTAAACCGAGTCCGCGTGTCATCGGGTACGCTCACGCCGCAGGATTGTTATTTATCATTTCGCTGTTTATGTTCGTGATGTACATCGATCTGTTTGTCAACAAATTCGGCAGCGTGTTCAAATAGTGCAATGAAAAACGGGGCTGCACCACAATTTCCCTTCACACGTCTGCGACGGAATCGTCGCACCGCATGGTCACGGAGACTGGTTTGTGAAAATCAGCTCACCGTTAGTGACCTGATCTGGCCGGTATTCATCGTGGAGGGAGTTCAGCAGCAAATTCCGGTCGCATCGATGCCAGGTGTGACCCGGTACTCGGTGGATTTGTTCGTTGATGAAGTACGAAAAGCGGCTGCTCTTGGGATTCCGGCGGTCGCAATTTTTCCGGTCACCCCGCAGGACAGGAAAACTCCGGATGGAGAAGAATCCTGCAATCCGGACAATTTGATTTGCCGGGCGATGCGTGCCGTGCGAGAGGCTCAGATTTCAATCGGACTGATCGCCGACGTAGCGCTTGATCCGTATACGACACACGGACAGGATGGCCTCGTTCGTGACAACTATGTGGTGAATGATGAGAGCGTCGAGGCGCTCTGCCGCCAGGCTGTCAATCAGGCCAAAGCAGGATGCGATATTATTGCGCCGTCCGACATGATGGATGGTCGTGTGCGGGCCATTCGCATGGCACTGGATTCAGCAGGCTACCAGAACGTCCAGATCATGGCCTATGCCGCGAAGTATGCGTCAGCATTCTACGGCCCGTTTCGCGATGCGGTCGGTTCCGCGCAAAATCTCAAGGGCGGCGACAAGCGGACTTACCAGATGGATCCAGGGAATTCTGACGAAGCGGTCCGCGAAGTTGCTCTGGACGTCAGCGAAGGAGCTGACATGGTGATGGTCAAACCGGGGATGCCCTACCTGGACATCGTATACCGCGTCAAACAGACATTTGGGATGCCCGTGTTCGCGTATCAGGTGAGTGGAGAATATGCCATGATCGCTGCCGCGGCCAATCATGGCTGGCTCAATCGCGACGCTGCGATACTTGAAAGTCTGCTGTGCTTCAAACGGGCGGGAGCGGACGGCATCCTGACTTATTTTGCGCCAGAGGCAGCAAAGCTGCTGGCCGTCGCACAAGGCAGACACTGATCGCATTGACCTCTGAACAGGGGGCAGGAACCAATCGTGGGGAGCACTCTTCGGGCGATTTGTCTGGCGATTTGTCTGTTGGCTCCAGCCCCCATATCTCTGAGACTACTCCAGCGATGAATCCGCCAGCAGTCGGTTTTGAACTTTGGCTGCTCTGGCAGCATCTTTGAGTTTCGTCACGACAAAAAACTTGTGGTTTGCGACCGCTTGTTCTGTTAAATTCAGACGTGCCGCGACCTCTTTATTGGCCCAGCCCAGCACAAAAATAAGTTCGACGCATTGCAGCCGCTCCCACGCTCCCTGAGCTTTGAAGTCCTGAATCAAATCTCGCAGGCACGTTTCAATCACGACGGATTCGGCTCTGGATTTTTCACTGCTGCGCATCATGCTTGAAGCAGCGCGTCCGGGCCCCGTCAGATCCCGCGGCGTACCGTCTTTGGATTCCGATGTCAGTAGTGGCAACACCGGGCGCCGGCCCGAACGGCGCATAAAATCGATCAGCTTGTGCGCGGCAATGGAGAACAGCCAGGATTCCAACGGAGTTCTGTCGTCGTAGTTCGGCAATGCCTTCAGAAATCCAAGAAACGTTTCCTGAACGATGTCCTCCGCCGCGGACTGATCGCGGAGCCGAGTCCGCGCAAATGCCAGCAGTCGCCCCTCGAACTGGTCGATACACTGTTGCCATGCGTCCGCTTCGCCCTCGCGAATACGTTCCACCAACTGACGATCCCCTTCACTGGCTACCATTCCGGCTCCTTATCCTCAACCCCGCTGCGAATCTGTTCTTTAGCGACTCGTACAATTTTTTTTGCGAGTGTCTGCAGGGCTGCGTCAACTTCGGCCAGTGACAGCCCCTTCAATGTCTGTAAGGCGGCAGTGGGACGTTTTTGTACGGTCAACAGTAGTTGCGCCATCCTGATGCGTGCCCATGCATTTTCTTCCGGAAATTGATCCATGTATTCCTGAAGCCAGATTTCGGCATCATCAAATGCCTGGGCCTGCAATAGTCCCAGGGCAAGTTTCTTTGTGCGGTGTTCATCCGGGCAGATGTCTGTTTCATGCAGTCGCATCGTCAGCAGTTTCTCGGCAGCGGTCAGCACATCGCCACCGTCGATCAGCGCGTTTACCTCTTTCATCGCGCTGGAGATCTTGCGCTTACGGGTCGTCGTTGTCGTCTGGAGGACTTCATCTTCCGACTGGGTCGGCAGCGGCAACTCACCGTAAGTTTTTCCGGTAATCGACTGCGAACCAGCGGCCCAGTTTTCATCGGCAAAACGCCCGTACTTTCCACTGAGCACTGAAAATAAGTCCCATTTTTCACAGTCGACCCAGTTCTTCTTTAAGAACACAACGCCCACTCCAAAGCCAATGAAGCAGCCTACCATGTGCAGTCCGGAAGATCCCATCTGGAACTTCGACAACAGTAACTCCAGAATATTCAGGCCCAGATACCACAGCCCATACACCATAATACTGACGTCAAAGGAGACAAAACGGTACAACAGGAAACCCACGATATGCAGTTCATTCTTCGGAGCCCAGACGAGACTGATTGCCATGAGTGCAAAAATCACCCCCGATGCACCGAGACATCGCCCTTTGATCATGTTCAGCGCCGTTCTGGCGTTGATAGCTTCAGCACGGGCATTCCAGAGTGCTTCGAATTCCGTAAAATCGCGCGCACCTAACTCACTCAGTTCGTTCCGCAGCACATAGGCATCTGTCCGATGCAGTGTCAGGAGATCGACACCTGCGCCCCAGGCGGCAGCCATGGCCAAATATAACGGAATGAATCGTCGCCAGCCGAGTTTCCCTTCCACAACCAGGCCAAAGCCCCACAGGAAAAACATATTGCCCAGAAGATGCATGAAGTCTGCATGTGCGAACGCAGCCGGAATCCATTCAAGCGGATTCAATCCTTCTCCATATTGCAGCAACCAGGGTTCCAGCAGTCTCGAATTCAATCCGAATCCTGTGGCGACAAAGCACATCGTGTTTACCACGATCAATCCGATGGTCGCATACGGAAAGTGGTAAAGTGGCGCATCTGTATTGATTGGAATTAAGGCCATGGGTCACGCAACCAGGTCGCCGCACGGGAATTCAGTCACAAACCGCAATTAAGAGCAGTGCATAAGAAGCGTTAATTGTTTAGTGAAAAGCGGAAGGCATCGGCATTCTGAGAAAAACTCCCCCGACGTACACAGCCGGTTGTGGCACAGCCGGTTGTGGATCCCGTTAATCAGAGTCGTACCGCAGTTTAGGCAAGCCGCGTACATGTTTGAAGAGAGCTTCGGAATATGCGTACCGAGATACAATATTGCTGACGTCAAGCGGCATTCGTCGCTAGACTACCGCCTTCCACGGCAAGCACAATCTCAATACACACTGTTGCATCGAAGGTTGAAGTCAACAATGGAAGCCGACGGCTGCTTAATTGATCACACTAACTTTGACTGGAAAAAGCTCCTTGGGGCGTGGGAATGGCTGCTGGAAGACAATCTGGCCGTGTCACCATGGCTGGTGAGTCAATTCGGAGATCTCTTTTTCGTTGATGAAACCGGGCTGGTACACTGGCTCAATATCAGCGATGGCGAACTAACGGAAGTGGCGACAAGCGAGGACGAGTTCATGGAATTGCTGGAAACGGATGAATGTGCCGATGAATGGTTTCAGCTTGCGTTTCTGGATGATCTAAAGAAATCTGGCAGGACCCTCGCTGCGGGCCAGTGCTTTGGCTTCAAAGATCTTCCTGTGCTCGGCGGCGAATACGAAATCCAGAACGTCGATGTCTGGTCGATCGCCGACTATTGGGCGTACTGTGGCCGGATCCATCTGCAGTTGGATGGTCTTCCGGACGGCACGGAAGTTGACATTGATATTCCCGAAGTCTGACAGCGGTGAGGGCCGATCTTCAGCATTGATCAGTCTTCTTTTTTGCCCCTGCCGGCTGCTAACGGCACACCGTTGGGCGACACAAAGTGCAGGGCGCGCAGATCCACCAGGGCGGACGTCAGATCGCCGGAAGGTCGCATTACGATTTCGGACTCACCTGCCTGGATCGTGATGACTCCGATGTTGCCCAGTTGATAGTGATCCCAGCCGCCCGTTGATTCCACTACGCCAGTCAGCACCGGCTGGCCGCCTTCGATCTGAAATGCAGATCCTGCTGACTCGGGATCACAGGCCCATTCGGTCCAGACACGCACTTCCCGAATCGTGGGTGATGTGATCCGCCAGCGAACGACGTCGTCCCGAGAATGCCAGTTCCCGATGTTCTCATATTTCTTTTCAAACGTAATATCACGCCCGTAGATTTCAGCTTGAGAGGCCATGAGAGCCACGTTGCCTTTAGCTGGAATTTCGACCACGGCCGGGACATTTCCGTCGACACGTTTTGGCGGAGTCTGGAGTGTTTTAAAGAAGGCCCATAAATTATTGACGTCATCCGTCGTGGCATTCTGTTCGAATCCTTCAGGCATCAGAGACTTGCCGGTACTGCGGATTTCTTCGACTTCCGAACGCAGAGCCGACTCACGTTTGCCTTCCGGTGCCATCAGGGTCAGGCCGGACGCCGTTTCTTCTGCGATCAGACCTGTCACGCTCCGCCCGCTGTTCAGCACGGCGACGTATGCCTGATATCGCGGATCGACAGCCTGATTCGGATCCAGCATCGCGATCAACAGCGATTGCACAGGTTTCCCACTATAGGTGGAAATGTCGGGACCAACTGCGTGGCCAAGATTTTGAATTCGATGGCAGACAGAACAATGCTTCTGAAAGACCTCACGACCTTTTCCCGGATCACCACTGTTATTCATCGCAGACGTATACTTATCAATAACCTGTTGACGGCTGGCCGAGGTCCGGGGCTTGAAGCTCACCGCGGCGGCTGCACGGATCGTCGGGTCCGGATGATCCAGCAGCATTTGTTGCTGTGACAGGTCGAGTTCGATCATTGATACAACGCGGTCTGAAATGGCTGCCATCAGCTGACGGGTCCATGTCTGACGAGTCAGCAGCATCGCAACCACTTCTTTGCGCAAGCGAGGCTCGCGTGCCGCCCAGTCTGACAAAAGATGCTCCGCAACTTCCTCACTACCATCCCTCTTCAAGGCATCGATTGCCGCAGACTGGAGTTCGGGCGGAGTGCGGGGCGTGAGCAATGCAACAAGCGATTCCGTATGCGGCTCGCCGAGGAAAGAGCACTGGGCTACCAGGGCGATGGCTGCCTCGCGGAGTTCCGGTGCCGCATCTTCGCTTTCCAGAATTGACAACGCCCTTTCAACAGCAGGCTTCCACGCCGCACGCACTGGTTGACTCGATGGGATCAATTCAGGAGCAGTGCGGCGACTCCAGGAACCAATAAACACCGCAAGTCTCCTGATATCCTCAGCATCGGGGAGTGCCGACGACTCGGTCACTGCCGAGGAAAGTTCTGACAGGACTGTACCCATGGCGTCGGCATGCGCCAATGTCGCGACATTAGACACGAGTCGATCCAGACTTCCAGCCGCGACCGATGTGCCTTGCGCTGCAGTCAGCACCAGCATGATGTTATTTGCATTCAGGGCACTTTCTTCCGCGGATCCAAGATGAGCATTCCCGCCGTCATGTGCGATAATCGCTGACAACGATTTTGCACTGTCGGCAGGCGTCAAACATGCCGATGAATACGCCACCTGCATCCGCACAGTGGCATCTTCATCGCAGGCAAGGCCGACCACCGCAGCCGCCAGCGGAATTGACGTGTTAAGCAGCGGTTCGGCGATGCGAACAGCATGTCGACGCACATGCGGATTTACGTCATCCAGCAATCTTTGCAACGCATCAGCCGCTGGTGTCGCGAGATTGGCCCACGTCGACAACGCCTGGATTCGAACTTCCGGGCGAACATGCTCCACTGCGACCTTTTTTAAGGCGGTAATGGCATCCTTGTCGGCGTTCCATTGAATTTGCTGCTGGACAAGGTCACGCACAGTACCATTGGGTGATTCAATCACAGCCGCAAGGGCCTCCCCCTGCAGTTTGCCGATTGCGGGCACCATTCTGAGCGGGGTT
>JAGQQS010000362.1 GCA_020426105.1 Planctomycetaceae bacterium | reverse complement strand
CGCCATCTGCTGATCGACTTCTCGCAGTTTGATTATTTCGGGTCCACATTTGTCGGCATTCTTTTTCGACTGGCGCGGAAAGCCCGCAGCAGGAATGGCGAAACGGCGTTGTGTCAGTTGTCGAGTACGATGCGAGACATGCTTCAGAACCTGATGCTGCTCGAAAACCCGAATATTGATTTTAACCTCACACCCTTTCCAACTCGCGAGGCCGCGCTGGGGCATCTGGCGGATTTCAGCCAGCAGGCTCCGGGGGATTAACACCAGGCCCCGACCGGAATGAGCACCGCCATTCAGTTTTCAGATTCGACCGTGCCACGGAAATCCCGTGGGCGGAGCGACCAATGGCGCGAACTCAGAGATTTTGTGGCGTAATTTCCCTGCCGCATCTGTCGTTCACTATTCCGCATCTTCAACTTTCGCCACGATGGCATGTACAGAATACTGCATTGTGCTTCGATCATGCAGTCTGACATGCCAAGGCAGGTTGTCTGCTTCAGCGATCAAGTGTAGTCCCTGAATTGCACACGGGTGGGCTCCGGATGTGAGCAGTGACCGCAGGACAGGTTCTGTTGCGCCGCGCGACTCACAGCGCTGCGAATGTCCACCGAGCCAGTGTTCGATCGGAGTCGCCGCCGCTGACCAGTCGTACGGACATGCCAGAATGACTTTCCCGCCGGCCGCTGTCACTCGTGCCACCGATTGCAGAAAGCTCAGGGGACTGTTCGCGCAGTCCAGTACATTGAGTCCGATGACTGCTGCAAATTGTTTGTCGCGAAACGGGAGTGAATTCGCGTCGCACGCCCAAAAATCAACCTGGTCACTGTTTGGAAATGCTGCCGGAAACTCACGCCGGTCGTAGACAATGCCCACCCGCCGGCGGGTATATCGAACAGTTCCGGTTGAGAGCACCCGCGCGGCAATTCGTAACATGGCATAATGCAGATCAATGCCGAGTACCAGATCTGACGAACGTTCGGCCAGCGCAAAAGACGTCCGGCCAGCTCCACAACCTACGTCCAGGAGGGGCCCCTTCGGAAACGATCCTGCCAATTGAAGGCATTGATCCAGCAGCCGCACCACGAGCCCCGGCGGGTCTTCGCGTATGGGTTCAAGGGGATCAAATTCCGCATAGTGGTCCCACGCATAGGAACTTACATGCTGCCGTGTCGTGTCGAATGCAGATCCAGGGCCACAACAGTCCGTCAACAGACTTTCCGTGATCGCCCCCAGGTCATCTCGAGCGTTTATTTGAGCAATGTTTGTCGAAAGCCATGAACGAAGATGAGGAATAATCAGAGGGATACCATCGATGATCGGATATTCTCGCTGGCAGTCCGCACTGGCACACAGCAGTAATCCCTCCTCAATCGTCGTGTCGCTGCGGCGTTCGATTGTGCCAATAACAAGTCGCGAGTCTTCGCGCTGGCGTTCTGTGCGGCAGACAGGACAGACAGGTTGTAACGCTTCAAAGTGACTTAGTTTCACTGTTGGATTATCCTCGCTTCGTTTAGACGGAGTGCCCGTTCGACCCTGTTGATTCACTGAAACAGGCGACAAGGCGAGCGGCAGAAATGATTCTACTATACCATTCGTCGTGGACGAGGCGACGAGTCCTTCACGGCCGGGGACTCGTGACCTCGTCCGCTACGGTCAATACTTTACTGCCGCTCACCTAATAGTAGCCATCACTCTCTGAGTGATGCATTGCGATTGGACATGGGTTCCAACTTCGCCACGCCCAAAGCGGTGGCTTCATCGACGTTTGTCGTACGTGTCCTGACGTGATTGCAGCATAGTTTCTGGGACCACAGAACGCACTGGACCTGCTGCGCTAGCCACCGATCATCACGGTGGGGCAGCACGGCGGCATGATCATTCCGGTCGGAGCTGGAATGGGCGCGACGCACGTAGAGTGCAGGGTTTGATCGCCCGCGCGGGCTGCTGGCATCGCACCAATTAACACCGTTGCGGAGCCCTTGACAATCATCCCTGGTCCAGCTGGGATGCAGGCCGCTAACATGCATGGCAACGTCATGTCGGTCATCCGCGCTGCCGGCATTCCGCCGATCAGGACCGTAGGAGCGCACGGCGAAATTATCTGAAGAGGCATCGGGGGATGCGGTATGGGCGTTGGAGTGGGGGCTGGTGGATGGATCGGCGCATGGCAATGCGGCCCCATCTGCAGAACCATGTCCGTCATTCGCGCTGCAGGCATTCCCATAATCTGTCACCATTCCGATGTTGCCAAATGCATCCGACGCAGCTCGCGCGCCGTAAAGCCCCTATTTACTATTCTCCCGTTGCGTGAGATACTGGTTGCGAAGAATTCGGAATAATTCGGGAATTTCTGCCCGAATGACCGGCAATTCGGCGGATTTCCGACAATTCGGGGGGGCAGACGGTCGGTTGCTCCCCCATTCGACCTTTTTCGCAATTGCGTCCACCTGATTCCGCCGACATTGCCAGGGATGATACCAGAAACCAGAATTCTCGCGGGAGTTTCGGCATCCACGCGGGAACGCCGAACCTTGATTCGACATCCAATATCGGATGGATAGAATCCGATGCTGATAAGCAGTCGCCGGAGTAAACGCCGGGGACTTAAAGCCTTTCCGCGGTCTGCGTGTTCACTGATCCCTGTTTTTCTCCGTGTGTTCTGGAATTGTAAGCCGATGTCTGAAGAACCAAAACTCAGCAAAGTGGAACTGCTGAAAGAATCATCTCACCAGTTACTCGGGACACTGGCCGAAGAAATCCGCAATGACAAGCCGGAGTTCACCGACGACGCGGCCACGCTGCTCAAACATCACGGCTCTTATCTGCAGGACGACCGCGACGCGCGCAAGGCAAAAGATGCAGATGGTAAAAAACTGGGCAAGCAGTACTCCTGCATGGTGAGGACGCGTATCCCCGGTGGGCGTGTCACCGCGGCTCAATTCCTTGCCGAACTGGATCTCTGCGACAAGCTTGCGAATGGAACATTGCGAATCACCAGCCGCCAGGGATTTCAGCTGCACGGCGTACTGAAAGGCGACCTGCGTGAAGCCATCCGCGCTATCAACGACACGTTGCTCACGACGCTTGCGGCCTGTGGCGATGTGAATCGCAATGTCATGGCCTGTCCGGCGCCGTTCAAAACAAAAGTCTACGAACAAATGCAGGCATTGTCGCAGGAACTGGCCGAGCATTTTAAGCCTCGTACACGTGCTTACTACGAACTGTGGCTGAAAGATGAGCACGGTGAAGAAGTCGATACATCCGAATTCAAGCCGGTCGAAGAGCCGATTTACGGCGCGCGTTATTTGCCACGTAAATTCAAAATGGGAATTGCTCTTCCTGAAGACAATTGCGTTGATCTGTATACGCAGGATCTGGGACTGATGGCGATTGTCGAAAACGGCTCCATCGTCGGCTACAACGTGCTGGCTGGTGGTGGCATGGGACGCACGCCCAGTGCGGAAAAAACGTTTCCGGCACTGGCTCACCGGATTGCCTACGTGACAGCCGATCAGGTTGTTGCCGTATCGGAAGCTGTCGTGAAAGTGCAGCGGGATTTTGGTAATCGGGAAGACCGCAAAGTTGCACGCCTGAAGTATCTTATTGCCGACTGGGGCGTGCCGAAATTCAAAGCGATGGTCGAACAATATTATGGCAAAGGTCTGCCGGATCCGCATCCAGCAGACGTCACCGGTGTGGAGGATCACATTGGCTGGTACGAACAGGGCGACGGGAAGCTGTTCCTGGGCATCAATATCGAAAACGGTCGTATCAAGGACGAAGGAAGTCTGCGGATTAAAACCGGGCTTCGAGTCCTGCTGCAGCGTTTCGGAATGAATACGCGACTGACCCCGCTGCAGAGTATCATCCTGTGCGACATTGAGCCCAAAGATAAGGCGGAGATCAACCGCATTATGGCGGAGCACGGGATGAAGGGCGCGGATGAATTGTCACTCATCCGGCGGTATTCAATCGCCTGCCCGGCGTTTCCGACGTGCGGCCTGTCGATTACGGAATCTGAACGGGCGCTGCCCGGCATTATTGACGAGCTGGACGTTGCCGTTGCGCGACTGGGAATGCAGTCCGATAAGATCGCCGTTCACATGACCGGCTGTCCAAATGGATGCGCCCGACCGTATACCCCCGATATTGGCCTCGTGGGCAAAGCTGTTGGCAAATACACGATGTTCCTTGGTGGCAATCCGGAAGGAACTCGCCTTGGATTTATCTACAAGGACATGGTCCCGGCAGAAGACATCGTGCCAACACTCATTCCGCTGTTGACTGCTTATAAAGCGGACCGCAAGGGAACAGAATCCTTTGGTGACTTCTGCGCTCGCAAGGGACAGGGCGCTCTGGAAGCGTACGCGGCTTAGGCGCGCGGCAATTGAATTCTTCCCCGCATCTGTAGTGGACGAGGCGACGAGTCCCCGGAAATCATTGGTAGTGTACGAGTCCCCCCGTAATTAATAGGTTCACTGGACTCGTGGCCTCGTCCACTACGATAACGTCTCATCTGCCGCTCGCCGGGTGTCTGAATTCGACACGCGGGTTTCATCTCATCAAAGGACGGAACCAAAAAAAATCCTGCCCGAAAAATTCTCGGGCAGGATTCGTAGCGTGTATTAAGAGATGCGTGGCTGACTAATGCTCCATCAAGAAAAGAATTTGCGGTAGTGGACGAGGCGACAAGTCCCGATCAGCCTGGGTAGTGGACGAGGCGACGAGTCCCGATCGACCCTGCAATTGCAGGGACTCGTGGCCTCGTCCACTACAAGTCATCCTCTTTTTTTGATTTCGACAGAGCACTAAGCGGCGTCGAATTCCGAAATGCGGTTGTGCGGAATGAACGGGATCGTTGCATCTTCCGTCAGGCAATACCGCATGTAGTAAGCGTCTTCGCAGGTGTCATCGTAGTGCTGGCGGAGGACGGTGATTGCGCGGAAGCCATTGTTACCGAAAAACAACTGAGCCGGCACATTGGTCTCGCGCACTTCCAGCACGATTTCTCTGCGACGCTGTTGCGACAATTTGTCGATCAGTCGCTGCACCATCTGGCGTCCAATGCCATTGCGTCGAGCTTCGGGGGCCACGGCGAAGTTGAGGATCCGCAACATAGACTTGTGGAGTTCATAGATCATGAATCCCACGATCTTATGGTCCAGTTCAGCCACCGTCCCGATGCAGTTTCTCTGACGCAGGCAGCAGAGGAATTCCTCTTCCGTCCACGGGAACTGAAAACTGCCCTGTTCTATGGACAAAACTTCGTCCATATCACGACGAATCAACCAGCGGATCTGAGTCCGGGTTGCGTCGATGACGGGTACGTTATTCGTAACAGCAAGCTGCTGACTTGTGCGCTTCAATCCCATTGCGGCCTCCATGCCGAATAGAACGAAAAAAATCACAAACGTCAGATCAAAGTTCCGGGCGAATTTCGCTCATTGCTTTGAACACGCCATTCACTGGCTTCGACGTCAAGAGACCGGAAGTTAACACAGTTCCAAAACCGAGTCTACATAGATCAGGCTCGAGATCAGACGCATTGGAAAAACCGTTACGAGCAGAGAACTCGAACGGCACTTTCTGCCATCCTCGGTTCTCGACCGGACGTTTCTGTCTTCCCCCGTTATTGTTCCCAGCGGCAGGAAATCCTGTGTCCAGACGGGCATTTTTGACGATCTTCCCTGCCGGAGACACGGTTCGGCGATACGATTTTGCTGCCTGCATGGACGAGGGGGCGAGATCCAATAGTCCGCAGCACCCTCCGGGTCATTTGGCTGTTGGTTTATGACCTCCTTTTCCGAGCGGCTGATTTTGCGACGCCGAGGCATTCTGATATCACAGGCAGTAGAAATCCGATGACAATATCAATGACGGATTACTTCCGGACCCGCGAAGCGGATCGGAAAAAAGAAACTCGCTACATCAATGTCATTAATAAGGATAGCTGCACGTCCTGCAATTCGTGCGCAACGGTTTGCCCTGTTGACTGTATCTACGAAGTGGTCAGCCCGGTTCCGTCGGAAAGCTACCATCAGATCGATACCAGTCGCTGCATCGGTTGTCAGATGTGCTATCGATCTCCGAACGACAGCAGTGATCTGTACCAGTTGACAATCTGTCCCTGGAACGCCATCGACATGCTGCACAATCCAAATGTCAAGCCGGACGCTCAGTCTGTGCTGGAACCCTATTACCGCGGAACCAGCAGCGGACTTCCCTGGCCAAAACTGGAAGAATACGGCTATCAATTGTTCCTTGACGGGGAAGTGTTCCTGCCAGCTGGCGAGGAATCGCTCCACAAAGTTTTTCACTTGCTGCAGGAAAATGCGTGGATGTACAGCGAGGAAGACAATGTTCAAATCGTCAGGTCCGATGCTGAAACCGGCGAGGGATTTGTCCGCTATCGCGCGACGCTCGAAGGACGTGATCTCCTGGACTGTATGTTCCGTGATTATCAGCGTATCTTCATGGATTGATCATGTCACAACTCAGCAATCATCATGCATTCGTCACCGGCAGCACGGGCGGAATCGGTCTGGAGATTGCTAAGGCGCTGTATGCCGCCGGCGCCAGTGTCGTGCTTCACGGCCGACGAACAGACGGTCAGGATTTACTTGAGGCACGTACTCAGCACTCGCTGCCGGCAGCAGTCCCCGTCGTCCTGGGCGATTTGACCGAACCGATGCCGCAGGGCCCCCTGCAGGTTGCGGAAGAAGCGCTGCGATTGAGTCCGGACATTGACCTGCTGGTGTGTAATGCAGGGACGTTTATCGACCAGCCATTCCTCGAAATGGACTTCCGGACTTTTGACCGGACCATGAAGCTAAACGTCTATTCGCAGTATGTGCTGATTCAGTATTTCGCCCGACGCTGGGTACAACGCGGGATTCGCGGCAGAATTCTGCTGATTGGCTCAATCAATGGACGACTGGCTGAGCCAACCCATGTCGCTTATGACACGTCAAAAGGCGCGATTGATGCGATGACGCGTTCGCTGTGTGTCGCACTCGCACCACACGGCATTCGCGTCAACGGGATGGCTCCGGGGTTGGTTGTGACGCCGTTGACGGCTCCGGCACTCCAGAATCCTCGGGCCAGAAAGTGGATGGAACTGCACACGCCAAATGGCGCTGTCCCCGGTGCCGACGCCTGTCAGGGTGCCGCCGTATTCCTGCTGAGCGACGCTGCCGAACACATCCATGGTCAAATGCTGCTGGTGGACGGAGGCATGAGCGCATGGCAACAGCCGGATCCGCCGGATGAGTGGATGAACGCAAATTAAACGTGCAGATCCGCAACCGAAACATTCGTCGATAATTTCCCGGCATCGCCCAGTTGCGCCCGAAAAACATCGATATCCTGCTTGAGCGTATTCCCTACGATGCACAGGTCGCTGGAGTGGATGACCAGATTCATTCCCCAGTCAGCCCATTTCGAAAGTTTCTGTTTGCCGTCGGAACCGGAGTAGTGCATCCCGACACCGACACCCGCATTGCGTCCCTTTTGGAATACAGTGCGCACGGCCTCTTCAAAACGCGCATGGTCGTACTGTTCCGGAATCCCAAGATTGATGGACAGATCATGCGGACCGATCAGCAACGCATCAATATCAGGCACCGCCAGGATGTCATCCAGCGCATTTAACGCAGGAATACTTTCAATATTGACGATGCACAGGTTCCCCTGATTATAGTCTGTAAGATACTGCCGCTCTTCCTGCGACAATTGTTCTTCACCACTCAATACGCGAGATAACCGGTTGCCTTTCAGGGGACGCAACTTCACGGCTCCGCGCAGGTCGTGCACCTGAGACACCGATTCCACGTACGGAACAATCACGCCGACGGCGCCGGCATCGACCATTTGCGTCGCCAGATACGGGTCGGGCGCTGGTATTCGCACAATTGGTGCCATTCCGAGGCCCGCGTACGTCTGGCACATCCATGACAACTGAGCACGGTCCAGCACAATGTGCTCCGTATCGATAAACACGAAATCGAGTCCGGTTTTTGCGATCATTCGGGGCCACTGGGGTGCTGGAGAGATCACACAGGTTCCATAGACCCGCACGCCCCCACGCAGCGCTTTGCCTAAATCAATTCCATTCACAGGTGATGTCCTTAGTTGCGTTTCATGTCCAGAATTGCCGATTCCGGAAACTCAGCCAGCATGATCGATGTGCGGTGATTTGTCGTGTACAGCACCAGAATCTTTCCATCCCGAGTCTGAATCATATAAGGGTATGCAAACGAATTGTCTCCTCCTCCGATGTCGCGGCGATATGGAAAAGTCCTGCCCTGATCCGTCGAAATCGCAATGGATAAGGGCGTTCGTTCGTACATGTGGTCGTTGTACACCAGCACCAGATGTCCGTTCTGCAGCTTTTCCACATCGACCGCCGAATTCGGGTTCTTGAACTCAGTATCGGTTGCGTCGCTCCATTTATGACCACCATCAAGCGACTCCGCACGCTGAATATATCCACTGCTGGTGGGCCCGTATCCGCCACCTCGGCGCATAAAGCAAATCAGATGTTCGTTGGTCAACTGCACAACCTGCGGCTGCAGGTTACCCTGCTTCGAGTGAATACGATTTGTGGCCGTCCATTTTTGTGTGGGTGGATTGTATCGCAGGAAGTAGCTCACCGTGTCAGCCGCGAGGACTTCACGATCACTGCCGGTTTCATGGTACATCGGCAACAGATAATCGCCATCCATCAGTACGATGGGCTTTCCGCGCACCATACTGCCCGGTTCCTCACTGAGCATAAATGAGTCTGACCACGTCTGTGCGCCGTCCGTTGAAATTTTGGCCTTGACCCGCGCTTCCGACCACGTGCCTCCATACAGATTGACGTAAAACAACCACACCATGCCGTCAGGCGCCTGCCAGATCACCGGATTACCGTCGCCGTGAAACGGGGTATCCGCAATCACAGCTGGTGCTGACCAGGTTGACTCTCCGGATTTCCTGCGGGAGCCGTAAACGGCGGTGTCAGTACTGTATTCACCGGACCCGCCATAGTAGGCTATGTACAAATCTCCGTTGCTCAGCTCCGTGATGGACGCCGGATGTTTGTAGAGCCCCGGATGCTCGCTCCCGAAAACTCGATGAGTTTCGATATTAAGCTTTAGGCGATTCTGCATTTCATCGGCACGCAGATCGCCGATCAGCAGCAGGCAACTGCTCATAACGATGAATAGAGCGTGAGAGCGATTCATATTGTCAGGACTCCACATCAGAAAAAGTGCGTCGCTGCACGACGGAGTGAAGCGAACGTGGAAATTTTACGGGAATGTTTAACGTATGCAGCAGGCGTTAGCGAGTCAATTCTGACGATTGGCGCATGTCCCCTGTCAGGCAACGCTGTGAAGCATTTTTCCTCGTGTTTTCAGCAGCTTCGTCGAACTCCCTTCTCCCCAGGCAAGGGGAGAAGGTGGCCGAGAGGCCGGATGAGGGGTTTTTCCCTGTTTATGTCGCTTACAAATACTTCACAGCGTTACCTATCAGGTGTTGGTCTGGCCGCAGCGCCTTTGTACCGGGAAATCATGGTTCAACGACAAACGAAGTGCGCGGAAGAGGACAGGAGTTTAAACCGCGAATGGACGCGAAGACACGCGAATAGCGGCGGTGAAAAATGTGGGTGCATTTCGAATGACTCTTCAAACAGCGGGTTATGAAGTCACGGCACCCGGACAACGTGTCCTGTTTTTTTGACTTTATTCGCGTTCATTCGCGTCCATTCGCGGTTCAGAACCGTCTTTTTCGACGCTTCCAAAGTTAATAACGCCCCGATCTGCAGTCAGTTCGCGTGCACCGATTAATCTCCATGATTCTCGCTGCGCACATCATTTGTCGTTGAACCGAAATCACTCCGTTTTCGTAGCGCAATGGCGCCGCGAACCGACGGGGCGAGCCCGTGGGCGAATAAATCGACAGCCTGCATGCCAGGCGGGCACCGCGGCAATCAGACCAAGGATCAAGCCGGGATCATAAGCTGTGCCAACACCCTGTGTCGTCCATTTTCCGCCAGTGGCAGGACGTTTGTCTCGACGTTTCCCATTCGCTGGATTGTTGTTAAACAAATTTTC
>JAGQQS010000361.1:902-2365 GCA_020426105.1 Planctomycetaceae bacterium | reverse complement strand
AGTAGCCATCACTCTCTGAGTGATGAATGCTCCGGGCCGCGTTGTGCGGCCTTCGTCTCTCAGAGAGAGACGTCTACTTTGTTAAAGTGACTGCCATTGGGCTCACGCCCACCGCTCGCCGGGTGCACGGCAAGATGCCGTTCTGAGGAGACTCAGGTGTCCCGGAGGAGTCGATCGAAGTCATTTATTCCGCCGCTGCGGGCGATAAATTTCAGGACGCGGGCGACAAGCTGTGCGTTTTCGTCATAACGTTCGCAACGATGACAGATCCTCAGGCTTCCGCCAGCCGCGAGGCTTTCGCGCCAGCCTGCCGGTAAGCGACAGGCGATACTCCCGCCGCGGACGACGATCAATGGACGGATCAGTGGATTGCCCATGCCATCCACCCAGCTCAACGGGCACTGTTTTGGGCGAAAACAGTCTTTAGGGCTGACGAGTACAGTATCGGTTGGTACCAGCAGTCGAACAGCGCGCTGGCTGGCATATTGCGCCACGTCCATCAGCCCGAGACGGATGGTTTTTTCGGCATGGCTGTACGTATGCAGTCCCTGCTCGCCGGGAACAATCACGGCCGACCGTGCCCCCAGGTCAAATGCGAGGTCGATACAGCGCCGCGCATCCCTGATAGCGGCGTCAAAGGTCATTCCGAGGGCACCTGTGAATCCACCGGCAAAGCCCAGACAGCTGACGGCGATGCCTGCATCTGCCAGAATATCGTGGATCACGTGCTCGCCAATGAACAGGATCTGCTGCCGCCGCACACAGACATATCGCACACCTCGCTGATGAAGCTGTTCGGCTTCCCGAATCAGACCTTCTGCACAATCAGACTGCAGCGGGTAGGCAACTGCAATTCGGGAAACCAGCGGTAAACTCGGCAATGCCGGGTCGTCTTCCAGAAATACATCCATGTCTTACAGCTCTATCCATCGATGGAGTCGTTAACAACACTTATCGCCGCCGCGCTTCGGGCTGAGGTCTGACCGCGAAGTCAGCGCCTGCTTTCGACATCGACGACAACACTTTGCCAGATCAGGTATTCGTTACCTTGAACTGATCTCAGTCGAGTCATCAATGATGCCTCGCTGAATGTCTATAGTGTGAAACGATGACGAGCTGATGTAAACCAATTACGCCACCAAATAGAGCAGGTATCTCCGTGATGCACAAAGTCAATAAATCGGGCGATGCTGGCTTGACATGTGCCCACGAAAAAGTTCTCACTCCCGCGGCGCACCAGAGGACGAGATTTTAGACTGCCGCAGAACCGGATTCAGATTGCAGCACCACAGGTGCATGTGGCCGGACTGAGTGAAGCCACACTGCTGATACAAACATCGTGCGGGACAATTGGCGACATCGGCATAAGCCGTGATGCGAACGATCGGCGGCAGACAACGGTTCGCCGGACTGCTGCCCTTCTGATTAACCAGCCTCGGAATTCGCTGAATCATCAGCGACGC
>JAGQQS010000361.1:0-649 GCA_020426105.1 Planctomycetaceae bacterium | reverse complement strand
GAGTGCTCGTTGTATTTCACTGTCCGCCCCGACGTCCGCAGCAGCAAAGTCATAATTCTGAAACTCGCAGCGTGCAGAAGGCGGCGGTGAAATCATTTCCGGATGAGCGTCCAAAGCAGTCCAACTCTGTCGAATCTTCGGACTTGCGGAACTGATTTCCGTTACCTGACTGTCCCCGGGCGCTGGACATAAGGTAGATGCCGATACGGTCAACTCCCAGCGCAGAATTTCGGTCGCGGGCACAAATCCCTGCGTCAGCAGCAGACCTGTGAACCTCGAAGCACCAGCGGCTTTTTGCTGAAGGAAGTGCAGCCGTTGAGCCCCCTGCTCCGCTGCTCGCAATTTAAGCTGCTTCAGCAGTTGATGACACAAAGCAGAGTAAACTCGGTCCGACGCATCCAGAAACACAACAGGTTCGGAAATCGCAATGGTCTCGTCGGACTCCGAGTTGTACCCGACAGCCGCACAGGGACGATTGTCGAACAGCAGGATAATCCCGCGAAGACCAGCCACGGTCGGCAGGTCAAGACTCGCCACAGTATCGACGGCAAATGAATCGGTTTTCGACGACTGCATAATTCCGGCGAAATCACTGCCTGGCATCTCTGTTTCGCGGAACGAGAAACGACTCAATTCGTCACAAGCTCAC
>JAGQQS010000360.1 GCA_020426105.1 Planctomycetaceae bacterium | reverse complement strand
ATGCTGATTGCCTTTAACAAGCCTTACGGTGTCCTCTCGCAGTTTACGCCAGACGGCTCGCCGAATCGTCCGCTGGCAGATTTTGGATTTCCAAAACATGTTTACCCCATCGGACGCCTCGATGCCGATTCGGAAGGTCTGCTGCTTCTGAGCGACGAACCCCATTGGAATGCGCGACTTCTAGAGCCGCGCCATGCTCATGAACGAGAATACTGGGTGCAGGTAGAGCGAATCCCTGACGCTGCTGATCTGGCGCAACTTTCGGCGGGTGTGTTGATTCAGGGACGAAGGACATTGCCCTGCAACGCGTGGTTGCCGGAGCCGCAACCGGTCGTCCCACCCCGCAGTCCGCCGATCCGGTTCCGCAGGAACGTTCCTGATTGCTGGATCGTGCTGGAATTGACCGAAGGTAAAAATCGACAGGTGCGGCGGATGACGGCAGCCATTGGTCACCCGACGTTACGGTTGATGCGCGTCAGAATCGGCCAGCTTGGTCTTGGTGATTTACGCTCCGGCGAGTGGAAAATCCTGACACCCCATGAACGAAAGCTGGCTGCCGGAGAGAATTCACCGTGACCATTTGATCTTTGAAATGCAGCGCGAACAGGATTGTATGTCAGCGATCCAGATCAGCGATCCTGATCCGACATCCGGATCGGGCCACTCTCAGTGAAAAGACCGATTTCCAACCACGTTGCAGTTCGGCGGGCTCGCTCTATAATCCCGGGGAAGAATCGTCAGGTCTCGTAATGTTCCCATCGATTCTCGGCTGAACGTACATCCATTCCTACGCTTTTACGGGGAGGAGCGGGACTCTTGAACGCTCTGCTTCGAATTCTGAGCTTACCAGTTCATCTGCTCGCGAAGGTTCCAGGTCTGGGGCCTTTCGTAAAGGTCCTTTCGACAACCGTGGGGCAGAAAATCCTCATGGCGCTCACCGGGCTTTCGCTGTGCGGCTTTCTTGTCGCGCATCTGGGCGGCAATCTGAAGCTTTACGCCGGTGAGCAGTCCTTTAACGACTACGCTCACGCTCTGCATAGTCTCGGCCCCCTGCTGGCTGCTGCGGAAGTCGGGTTGTTTGCGATGTTTGCGCTGCATATCGGGCTGGCAATTTCCACAGCAGCCATGAACAGGATCGCTCGCCAGAAGGATTATGCGGTCAAAGAAACCAAGCAGGGCGTTTTCATTTTACCGAACGGCGGGGCTTCGAACTGGATGATGCTGACCGGCCTGCTGATCCTTGTTTTTCTTGCCACGCACATTATGGATATGAAGCTGAAAGCGAATCCCGGTGTCGACTATTCGGCAGCGATGAACACCGAAAAAATCGTGGCGAATGAATACCATGCGGTCAAAGCCGTTCTTTCGACACCGTTGAACGCAGCAATCTATATGGTTGGGCTGGTGGCTCTGGGGATACATTTGTCGCACGGTGTGCGCAGTGCATTGCAGACTCTGGGGATCAATCACAAACGATGGAATCTACTGCTCAAACTTGGTGGAATCCTGTTTGCATGGGGAATCGCGATTGGCTTTATGAGTCTTGTGGTGTGGGCGATGTCTTATAAAGGCTAATCGCGCTCCGGGCAGGATGCCTGGCTCTCTGTATTGTCCGTTTCAAAAGAAATTCTGAGGTTTTCCGATGGTTCGCGTGGCAAGTGACACACTGAACTCGCGAGTTCCCGAAGGTCCCCTTCAGCAGAAGTGGGACAAGCATCTCTTCGATATGAAGCTGGTCAATCCGGCCAACAAGCGTAAGTTCACGGTCATCGTGGTGGGTACGGGCCTGGCTGGCGGAGCGGCTGCTGCTTCGATGGGGGAGCTGGGTTACAATGTGAAGTCATTTTGTTTTCAGGATAGTCCCCGACGCGCCCACAGTATTGCCGCTCAGGGGGGCATCAACGCCGCAAAGAATTATCAGAACGACGGTGACAGTGTCTGGCGTCTGTTTTATGACACGCTCAAAGGGGGGGACTATCGCGCTCGGGAAGCCAACGTCCACCGCCTTGCTCAGGTCTCCAATAATATCATTGACCAGTGTGTGGCTCAGGGGGTTCCCTTTGCCCGGGAATATGGCGGAACCCTTTCGAATCGCTCGTTCGGCGGAGCGCAGGTCTCGCGGACGTTTTATTGCCGCGGCCAAACCGGACAGCAGTTACTGCTGGGTGCCTATCAGGCCATGATGCGGCAGGTTTCCGCTGGCAAAGTGAAACTCTTCGCCCGCCGCGAAATGCTCGAACTGATCATCGTCGATGGCCTTGCGCGCGGGATTGTCGTGCGAAACCTTGCCACCGGCCAGCTGGAAACTCACACGGCAGATGCCGTCGTGCTGGCGACCGGTGGCTACGGCAACGTTTATTATCTCTCAACAATGGCGAAAGGTTGCAACGTCACCGCCGCGTGGCGGTGCGCTCGAAAGGGGGCCCTGTTCGCAAATCCGTGCTACACGCAGATCCATCCGACATGTATTCCGGTGACTGGTGACTATCAGTCCAAACTGACGCTGATGAGCGAAAGCCTGCGTAACGATGGGCGTGTCTGGGTGCCTGCGGCCAAAGGAGATAAGCGTGCACCCGATCAGATTCCGGATGCCGAGCGTGACTACTATCTGGAACGCCGCTACCCGTCCTTCGGCAATCTGGCGCCGCGAGACATTTCTTCCCGCGCAGCGAAAGAACGCTGTGATGCGGGACACGGTGTGGGAGATACCGGGTTGTCTGTATTTCTGGATTTCCGTGACGCCATCAAACGTGACGGTGAAGACGTCATTCGGAAAAAATACGGTAACCTGTTTCATATGTACCACAAGATCACCGCCGAAGATCCCTACAAGCAGCCCATGCGGATTTTCCCGGCTGTGCATTACACAATGGGTGGCCTATGGGTTGATTACAACCTGATGAGTAACATCAAAGGTTTGTATGTTCTGGGTGAAGCGAACTTCTCAGATCACGGTGCCAATCGACTGGGCGCCAGCGCCCTGATGCAGGGATTGTCCGATGGCTACTTCGTCATCCCGTATACCATCGGTGATCACCTGGCGACAACAAAGCTCGAGAAGGTTCCGGAAGACCATCCCGCATGCCTGCAGGCAAAGAAGGATGCAGAAGATCGCATCACGCGGCTGATGAGTGTGCAGGGGAAACGTTCAGTCGATTCCTTCCATCGCGAACTGGGCCTGCTGATGTGGGAGAAGTGCGGAATGGCGCGAAATCGCGCTGGTCTCGAGCAGGTGATCGGCGAAATTCGTGAACTTCGGGAGCGGTACTGGAAAGACGTCCGTGTGCTCGGGTCGGGTGCAACGCTGAATCAGAGTCTCGAAAAAGCGGGACGCGTGGCCGACTTCATGGAGTTCGGAGAGTTACTCGCCATCGATGCGCTCAACCGTGAAGAATCCTGTGGCGGCCATTTTCGCGAGGAATATCAGACTTCTGAAGGCGAAGCGGCCCGTAACGACGCCGACTATTCTTACGTCGCGGCATGGGAATTCCAGGGTGCGGGTGAAGAGCCGGTATTGCACAAGGAACCGCTGGTCTTTGAAAACGTGAAGCCTTCGACCAGGAGTTACAAATAATCATGAGTACTGATGTATTGAATTTGAATCTCCGCGTCTGGCGACAGGCAGGTCCGAACGCCACAGGTGGTTTCAAAACCTATCGTCTCAACGGCGTCAGCACGCACATGTCGTTCCTGGAAATGCTCGACGTGCTGAACGAGCAACTCATTGCTCAGAGTGAAGAACCGGTCGAGTTCGATCATGACTGCCGCGAAGGAATTTGCGGCATGTGCAGCCTGATGATCAACGGTCAGGCACATGGTCCGGACAACGCGACGACCACCTGCCAGTTGCACATGCGGCGCTTTAAAGATGGTGATACGATCACCATTGAGCCGTGGCGCGCTGCCGCATTTCCGGTTGTGCGAGACCTTGTCGTCGATCGTTCGGCGTTTGATCGAATTATTCAGGCGGGGGGATTTGTTTCGATCAACACCGGTAACGCACCCGACGGCAATGCGATTCCTGTGCCCGGCGTGAAGCAGGAAGTTGCGATGGATGGAGCCGCCTGCATCGGCTGCGGGGCTTGTGTTGCAGCCTGCAAGAATGCATCGGCGATGTTGTTCGTATCCGCGAAAGTGTCGCAGCTTGCGATCCTGCCTCAAGGTCATCCGGAACGCAATACGCGCGTCATCAACATGGTGGCGCAGATGGACAAAGAAGGTTTCGGTTCCTGCACCAACACCTCCGAATGTGAAGCCGCCTGCCCCGCCGAAGTCTCGGTCGCTCACATTGCACGACTCAATCGCGAGTATCTGCGAGCGTCAATTTTTGCGGAAGCGTAGTCCGGCGAGCGGCATGCGTCAGCTTGCCGGTACCCTGCGATTCGTCAGCCATCGCGATTCTCTCGATTCCCTGTCGAATCCTGAACCGCCGAGCGGTATAATGCGCTCGTTTCAATATTCCCGGAGTGGTCGAAATGCCGTCGCCGTTTCCAGGCATGAATCCGTGGATGGAAGCTCCCGAGCTATGGCCTGGAGTGCATGCTGCATTCATTTCTGAAATTCGCTCACATCTGAATACCGTCATGCCGCCGCGATATTTCGCAGACGTTGATGAGCGGGTTATCCTTTGTGACGTTGACGACCCGATGATCAGGCTTATCGTTCCTGATGTCACTGTGCGTGAGGCACATGTCCCCGGGACATCGGATTCGGGATCAGCTGCCGTCGCGACAATCACGCCCGCGTTAAGGGCTCATGTGGCCGACACGCAGCTCAAAGAACGCCGCATCGTCATACGTTTGACCGAAGGCCAATCTGTTGTGACAGCGATTGAGATTCTGTCACCAGCCAACAAACTGAAGGGTTCAGCCAGTCGGACGTCGTATCTTTCGAAACGGCGTGACTTGCTCCAATCTGAAGCCCACTTTATCGAAGTGGATCTGCTGCGCGCCGGAAATCGAACAGAACCCACGACCGGGATGGACCAAGCAGACTATCTGATCTGGCTCAGTCGGTCACAGAATCGAACAACGGTGGACTACTGGCCGACAGCACTGGAATCGCCATTGCCAACGATACCGGTTCCGTTGTTGCCTGATGATTCAGATGTCGTGCTGAACCTGCAGACGGTGCTCCACGACGTCCACGACCGCAATGGATATGTTCGTCGGCTCGACTACTCCCAGCCAGTGCCGTCGCCACCGCTGACTGACAAACAAGTGGCATGGCTGAAAGAACTCAAACCGAATCGGGTTTCCTGAATGCACGGCAGTGCGGAGATCTGGAAGGCTCAAACCCGTTCAATACAGCGATCGCTTGACAGAAATCTGTCCAATCCAGTTCAGCGGGTTCGGACTTGAAGCGGAAGTTGTGAATTTCTGTCTCTATGCACACACAATTTGTGCCTCATAGTGGCTGTCCGACAGGACGTCACCATGTGCGTCATCGCATTGAATACTTTGCTCCGACTGTCGATAATCGGCGTTGGGCTTTGCAAACTGGCTTCCCCCACACAACTACATACTTCTTGATTCTTCCATGCCAATAAAAACCTGCTTCTTCGACATGGGCAATGTGCTCGTGCATTTTTCGCATCAGAAGATGTGCCGGAACATTGCGACGCTGTGCGGCTGGAGTGAGCCTGAGACGACCAGGTTTCTGATGGACGAAGGGCGGCAGTGGAAACTTGAACGCGGCGAAATCTCTGAAGAACAGTTTCACGATGAATTCTGCCAGGCGACAGGTAAGCCACTAAACATCGACGAACTAAGACACGCCGCCGCCGATATTTTCTGGCTGAATGATTCGATTGTTCCGGTACTGCACAGGCTGAAAGAGGCCGGGAGACGACTGGTGCTGCTGTCCAACACCAGCATCACACATTTGAACTTCATCGAACGAAATTTTAATGTGCTTGAGTTGATGGACGATCGCGTGACCTCCTTTGAAGCCGGAGCCATCAAGCCGGAAAATCGGATTTACGAAGTCGCGCTGTCGAAAGCCATGTGCGATCCGCACGAATGCTTTTATACCGATGATATCGAAGCCTACATTCACAAGGCGGAAACATTCGGCATTCACTCCAGGATTTATACGACAACGGAACGCCTTCTGGATTCGCTGAGAGAACTGGAGGTCTTATCAT
This sequence comes from Planctomycetaceae bacterium, assembly GCA_020426105.1. Lineage (GTDB taxonomy): Bacteria > Planctomycetota > Planctomycetia > Planctomycetales > Planctomycetaceae > SXXK01. Next base: position 1,189 of record JAGQQS010000360.1, on the reverse strand, counting down.
GCTGACATCGCTTGCTGTGTCGCTGCACCGTCCCCCGTGCCTCAACGCATGATTTCACTCAGATCCAGAGATCTTAGAACGGCCGTTCGGCTCGACTTCCGCGGCATAAATTGTCAGAACAAGTTCACTTTCGTCGATGAGTTCGTAAAGTGGACGCTTACCGGAAAGTCGCTCACTGCGATCAAGAATCAACTCATATTTTCCCAGGTCTTTCCTTCTAACCTGCTCGACTGCATACATACTCGTATTAGAAGTCATACTGGTCAATATTGTCCTTCGTGAAGACCAGAATGTCGCCCAGCATCACGTTGTCGCCCACAATGGGGATATCGCCAAGCCGGCCGGCATGGATGGATGTGGCGCCCTCCTGCAGCGTGCCTGATGCCAACGCTCTTGCGACATGGATTGTCAGATACCCCAGATCCATGGTATTCCACAGGACGACTGATCGGACCGTGCCGTTCTTTACGAATTTCTTCATGTCGTTTGGCGTCGATAACCCCGTGACAAGAATCTGACCTGTCTTGCCGCTTTGCTCAATCGCTTCCGCGGCACCGGGAAACGAAACTGAACTGATGCCAAATATCCCCTTGAGATTCGGGTACTTGCTGATTACATCCTGACCGTCTGCCAACGCATTGCCGGCATTTTCGCCGGGATATTTGATGGTTGCCAGGTTCAGCTTTGTCTTTGCCAGGGCGGGCTTCATGATATCGATCCATGCATTCTGGTTGGCAGAAGTCGCGTCCGCGCTGATGATCACGACATCACCTTCTGAATCCGGACCCAGATCAGTCAGCATGGCATTGACAAGTCCTTCGCCGATTGCCTGAGCCGATGCCTGATTCACAAAAAATGACCGTGACTCCGCTGTTCCGTCAGCATCCCAGGTGATCACCGAAACTCCGGCCGCTTGAGCTTCCTTCATGGCACTGGCAACGACGTCCGGGGCATTCGGTGCCACACAGATCACATCAATCCCGTCGACTGTCCATTGTTCAATCATCTCCGCCTGTTTACGGGGATCACCGTCCGTTGGGCCGTCGTAGATCAGGTCGATTTCCAGTTCGGCAGCCGCTTCTTCTGCCCCTTTAAAGCAGGAACTGAAATAGCTGATCCCTTTAATCTTTGGCAGGAGTGCGATCCGTAGTTTTTTGCCGGCCGACGATGGGCTTGAATCCCCACCGGA
>JAGQQS010000359.1 GCA_020426105.1 Planctomycetaceae bacterium | reverse complement strand
AAATCGGGACCGATCTGGCATTGCCGTGTTCCGATTTCCGATGCGGGCGATGCTGAATACTATGCCTACAATGTGGACGGTCCTGTCGAGGGTGCCACACTGCCGTGGCACGCTTTCGATCGTGAGAAGGTGCTGCTCGATCCCTACTCACGGAGTATATTCTTTCCTGATCGTTTCAGCCGCGAAGCTGCGCGATTGCCGGGCGCCAACGCCGGTCGGGCACCATTGGGACGACTGGACGTATGCCGATGTCCGTTCGACTGGGGCGACGAGCAACGCATCCGCCACGGGTCAGATTTGGTGATCTATGAAATGCACGTGCGTGGCTTCACGCGGCATCCTTCATCGGGTGTCTCTGCGAATGATCGCGGAACATTCTCGGGTGTTGTCGAAAAAATCCCGTACCTAAGAGAGCTTGGCGTCACCGCAGTTGAATTGATGCCGGTATTTCAATTCGATCCGGAGGACAACAACTACTGGGGCTATATGCCCCTCAGTTTCTTTGCTCCCCATCACGCCTACTCTTCGCACCAGTCATCATGCGCGCAACACAGTCAGTTTCGTGAGATGGTCCGCCAATTGCACTCGGCTGGAATCGAAGTCATTCTGGATGTCGTCTACAACCACACATGCGAAGGAGATCATCGCGGGCCGACGTATTGCTATCGAGGTATCGACAACGATGTCTACTATGTTGCGTCCGACGATCCGGCGTCGCCCTACGCAAACTACAGCGGAACCGGCAATACGCTCGACACCTCGCATCCAACCGTACGCTCACTCATCGTCGACAGCCTGCGATATTGGGCGAAGGAAATGCATGTTGATGGATTTCGTTTCGATCTCGCGTCGGTATTTTCCCGCGATTCAGCAGGCAACGTAAACTTGCAGCAACCACCTCTATTCGATCAGATCACCAGCGACCCCGACCTGGCCAATGTGCGATTGATTGCAGAGCCGTGGGACGCTGCCGGGCTCTATCAGCTCGGTATCTCTTTCCCTGGTCAAACGTGGATGCAATGGAATGGTCGCTATCGCGATACGCTGCAAAAGTTTATCCGAGGTGACGCCGGTATAATCTCCGATTTGATGACGCGATTGTACGGCAGCAGCGATCTGTTTCCGGATCACCCTTCGCAATCATTCCGGCCATATCAGAGTATCAACTACGTCGCGTCACACGACGGTTTCACGATGTACGATCTTGTTTCATTCAATGACAAACACAATGAAGCAAATGGGCACAACAATCTTGATGGTGCGACGGAGTACAGTAGCAACGGCGGCTGGGAAGGCGAAGGGAACGCGCCGCAAGAGGTGCTCGATTTGCGAAAACGTCAAATCAAAAACTTCTGCTGTCTTCTGATGCTTTCCGCAGGAACGCCCATGTTTCGCATGGGTGATGAGTTCATGCAGACGCAAAGTGGCAACAACAATCCGTACAACCAGGACAACGAAACAAACTGGCTTGACTGGAGCCGGCTGGAATCAAACCAGGAAGTGTTTTGCTTCTTCAGGCGAATGATTGCCTTTCGTCGAACGCATTCCTTCCTTGGATGTTCAACGTTCTGGCGAGAAAACATTCGCTGGTTCGGTGCCGAGCAGTATGAAGTCGATTTGTCATCTGCCTCACAAACCCTCGCGTACTGGCTGCGTACTAAATCGGATAGTCTGTATGTCATGATTAACGGTTCGCCCAGAGCGCAGACATTCCGAATCCATTCGGAGCAAGTCAATGGGTGGCAACGAGCAATTGACACGTCGCTACCATACCCTGAGGACATTGCTTCGGGGTTATCAGCGACTCCTTATAATCTGCCGACTTACCGACTGAACCCGCGCAGTGTCGTTGTTTTCGAAGCAGCTTCGTTTCCCACTTCAAGCGGCTAATTCTTCCCGGCTGGACATCATTTCATTCATCCCTCCCGATCTATTGATCTATAAGTACGGGCAATAGATCTCAGCGGCTTGCCAGAAGGCGTGCGGCAACGGAATGAGAATAGTCGCCAGAATCAGGAATGTTGCATAACCAATCCAGCGACGACCGAGGCTGATGGGTGTGATGTCATTAAGCGGCGGTGTTCCTCGTCCGGCAATGAAAAAGACAATGATCGCCCACAACATCAGGCCCGGCCACACGAAGATGGCCAGCAGGAACAATGACCATGTGGCAACGCTGCTGATCGTCTCACCGGTGCGCCGTCCGAACATCGCTCGGGCCATGTGTCCGCCGTCAAGCTGACCAATTGGGAGCAGGTTCAGCGCCGTGACCAGCAATCCGAGCCAACCAGCAAATGCCAACGGACTCAGTTGCAGCATGTAGCCATGTTGCAACTGATCACCGAGTACCGCCTTAGCGAGCAACGCAAACAGCATGGACGAACCCACCGAGGTTCCGTGTACCATCGAAGTTGCTGCGTCGGCACTGGGAGGAAGCACTTGCGAGCTCTGCAATCCAATCAGCAGTGCCGGAATGGCAATAACAAGTCCTGCCAATGGTCCGGCGACCGCGACATCGAACAATGAACGCCGATTCTTAGTCGGCGACTTCATCTGGATGAATGCGCCAAATGTTCCGAGGGCGAAAGGCACAGGAATAAAGAACGGCGGCGTAACGTTAATCCGGTGATGCCTGGCCATGAAGTAATGGCCGAGCTCGTGGACGCCGAGGATCAGCAACAGTCCTATGGAATACGGCAGGCCAACATTGATCGATCCGGGTTCCCGTAGAAGATTGATCCCCTGATGCATTGCACCAGCCCAGGTCGTTGTCAGGAATGTCAGGCCAAACAAGAGCCAGTGAATCCCGTGACGGGAAGGAGGATCGAGATTCTCTTCCTTCACAACACGCGGCATCAGGATGATTAAGCTTCCTAACTCGTCATCTTCCTGAATAAGTGGCACGCTGCGGCCATCAAACTCAGCTTGTAAGTCCCTGAGCGCCTGGTCCGCCGGTTCCCGCAGAGGTCCACGAAACATGCCGAGGCCGTTGTTCTCCGTTGCCAATCGCACATCCATCACACGACGGATCACGGCGGGCTGTTCGTCAGGACCTAACATACGGAGCCGATTTTCGGGACATTCCTCTTCCATCGATGGCTTCGTCGCAATTCCAACCATGCTGCCCATCATCCAGAAGCAAAGCAGCATGACCAGCCAGATCCAGAAAAAACCTCCCACCATCGTTCCACCGGGCATCAGCAGCAGAAAGAGTACCGGCGTCAGAAGGCACAGGATGAAGAGTAAGTTCAGCCAGCGTGATTGTGCAGATTTGTTTTCCATGAGATTCTCTTTTCAGAACTTGCGAATTGTGAAGACGACTGCCTTTCGAAACGCATCCCGACGTGGGCTTTCGCTGGTACTGAAGTGTCGTAGTGCGATGTCCTCAACGAAGATAATCGGGATGCTCAGCAGTGAATGCACCAGAGGCGATATCGTGGGTTCCTTTAATCTCATTGACTCCCATGCTCGTTCACTGCGTCTCTTCCTGTTCCGCAGCAGTTGTAACAACAGGCTATCAAGGCCCCGAAGAGCCAGCCGAGGACGAATGTTTCAATGATCCCTGAGACGGTTTCCCAGACAGGCATGTCCCAACGCATGATTGAGGCGACGTCGATGCCGTGCATCATACTGTTGAAGAAACGAACTGCTGCTTCGTGCGGCACGGTCGTCATGACAAGAACACAGCCTGCGTAGGCGACTGTGCATGCCGCAGCGATGGCAAAGCCAAATCGTGGAATGCTTAACTTATTCATGGTAAGTATCTCGATGATGGGCGGGGTATTCGGAATGGCCGGTCAAGTGCCCGCGAATCATCAACAGATGACAGCCAAGCATCAGCACCATGAATACGGTGAGCGTCA
>JAGQQS010000358.1:3284-28720 GCA_020426105.1 Planctomycetaceae bacterium | reverse complement strand
GTTTAACGGCGAGCCGCAGGCGTAGGCGAACCAGGGCAACGTCGCCTGCGGCTTGCCGTTAAACAACTAAATCAACAACCCGGTAAGCCACCGGTCTGCGAGGATTTAGAATCTCAGGTCCTGCGGGCCGACACACTTGTGATTGTGGCGGCCTTTCAGGTCTTTAGTAATTACACTTCAGCAATCCTAAGCCTCGCGGCCCCGGCATTGGATATGCCGGGCCTGTACCAAGCGATACCGACTTGCCACGTTCCCGAAAAAGTTCGAATTCGCCTCCGCGACCTTTCATCTGATACCCAATTGACCTTGAGATTCTCACTTTACTTCGGAGCAATTACGATGAAAGTAAACGCACTGCTGTGCTGTTTCCTCTGGACCGCCATCGCAACGGCTCAGACAAAATACCACACACCACCGGCATGGACGGCTGACTTGATGAAACAGCAGTATCAGCATGAATTGCTGTCACCTTTGCTGGCAGACGACGGACGCAGAGTGACAACTGCCGAAGAATGGACATCAGTTCGACGTCCACAGTTGTTGCAGCAATGGACGAAAATTCTGGGAAAACTCGAACCGGATGCCAATGATCAGAAGTGGTTTGGCGATATCACGAAGTCTGTTGAAATCAGTCGCCAGAAACGTGACGGTTACACGCGGATCGAACTCAAATTGCCGATGGAAACAGATTTTCTGCAGCCACACGTGTTGCTGGTTCCGGACAACGCGCGGCCGGGAAAATGTCCGGCCGTTATCGCGTGGACGTCTACCGGGCCGGACTACGCGGAGCCCGAAAACTGGTGGGGCTCCTGGCTGGCTCAGCGTGGTTGTGTGGTGCTCACGGGCTGGTCGTTCATTCGCAACTACCGCGACAAAACCAATTATCAAAACGGAGTCAGCGAGAAAGTCTATGAGCGATTCGGACACTGGCTTCCGATGGGAAAAATGGTTCACGATGTTCGGCGTGAAGCGGAATTCCTGAGCAGCTTGCCCGAGGTTGATTCGGATCGCATGGGCTTCATCGGGTTTTCGCTCAGTGCCAAATCCGCCCTGTACGTCGCTGCTTTCGCTCCGGAAATTACAGCGACAGTTTCAATTGATCCCCATCTGGCCATCCATGGTGACTCTAACTATCACGAGCCGTGGTATCTGGACTGGAAGCGACCGTTTGATGACATTCGCACTGACAACTATCCCGTCGCTGAACTTCGCGGCACGATTTGGAGTCTTCTCGATCGCGATCCGACTCGGCCTGGCTTTGAGCACAATCATCATGAGCTGCTGGCGATGGCCGCGCCACGATCGCTGATGGTGATCGGTTGCAGCACTGACAAAGAAACCGCTTCGCATTCGGACGACCGCCAAAGCGTGGCGTATATTAATGGTGCGAAGGAAGTCTACGAGCTGCTCAAAGTTGAATCACGATTCGAATATGTGCCACTCACCTGCGGTCACAAGGCGACGGGGCCGGAGATCGATGCCGCGTGGCAGAGGTTCTTCAGTCAATGGCTGAGGCTGTGAATCAAGCTTCGAGTGATGCATATTGCGGGTGGAGTTTCTTCGGTATGGAATCGCCAATGATTGTACGATATCATGCAGGGGAGGTTGATAGCTTGTTCTTAACTGGACTTTAGAAATGCCCTCACCTTTCCCGGGAATGGACCCGTATCTGGAATCTCCCGTGCATTGGCCTGATGTTCATCTGGGTTTGATTTCACAGATACAAGCACAGCTCAATCAGTCACTCCGACCTCGCTACCATGTGCGAGTGGAGGAACGAGTTTATGTGTCAGACGAAACGGATCCCGGTCGCAAAGCGATTATCCCTGATCTTCAGGTGATCGCAGATCACACCGATTCGGTATGGACCGGCGGCGCTGGGCAGAGTGATATGTCAGTTTGCGAGCCCGTCGTATTGACAACGTTGATCGAAGACGAAATTCACGAAGCGCGGCTGGAGATTATTGACTCAAATCGGCAGGTCGTTGTCACCGTGATTGAAATCCTGAGTCCGACGAACAAGATCGTGGGTTCACGCGGACGAGCCAGCTACGAACAAAAACGCAGAGAGGTCATGACGTCATCAACACATCTCGTCGAAATCGACCTGCTGCGTGATGGTGACCATCTGCATTGTCGGGAGCTGCTGCCTGAAGCGGATTACTATGTCCATGTTTCTCGGCGAGGTGACCGGCCGCGTGGAACGGTTTGGCCAATTCAGCTGCCACAGCGACTGCCTGTGATTTCGATTCCATTGAACTCGGAAGACCCGGACGTCAAGCTGGATTTGCAAACGGTACTGAACACAGCCTACGATCGAGCGGCCTATGATCTGGCAGTAGACTATCGCATCGACCCTGTACCGCCATTGACCGAACCGTTAATTGAGTGGGCAAATGCTTTACTCTGCTCACAGGGAAAACGTCCATGCTGAATGCGGTCACGGCAATCTGGAAGCATTTGGATGATTCACGAATAAAAAAGTGCCACGCACCTCAGTATTCGGTTTTGCGAACTGACGTTTATTCGTTTTCTAACCCAGACTTGAATACATATGGATCCGCAACTTCGCCGTGCCCTTACTTCACGCGATCCATCCTTTTGGACACCAATTGTCGTGTTCCTCGCATCCCTCTTTGTCGCACTTTTTGTTCTATGGACGTACCGAGATCGTCCATTTGATTCAACGAGTTGGAAAAATGAAAATGACACGCGTCCTCAGATGATTCGTGATCTGCTCGATAACCATGATCTTATGGGTAAGTCCCGCGAATCAATCGACGCAATGCTCGGTGTCCCAAACGGCCGAGATTCTGTCCGGAACGGCAAATACATTTACTGGGCTGGATCGGATGGTGTTATTGATGACATGTGGCTGGAAATCGAATTTTCTGCTGATACCGTCGTCTCCAGAAAGTACTACCCTGATTAGCACGCTATTGCTGCGGGCGTCCGGGCGGGGTCAGAACTCAGCCGTGGCGTGCGGACAATTTCAGAAACAGAGTACTCGCCTCAGGGAACTCCCATATGAGTCGGTTCGTTCAGACACTAGCGACCATTAGCCTTTGTGTTGCTTCGTTCTCCACACAGTTGCTGCCTGCGCAACAAGTTGAGAAACTCGAAGGGCTTGCGTTTGACTACGACCATACAGGTTGGATTTCCGGATTCCGGTACGCAGCCCCGGGAGGAGAGTTCGCTGATTGGTTGAACGGGCGTTCGCTCAAACTCGCGACTATTGCTCAAATCACACTGGAGCAGCACGAGATTCTGCGAAGCGAATTGGAAGCCATCGCCAAACCTGGCACACTGGAGGTATTGGTCATCGGTTCCTATCCGGATATTGTTAAGCTCGACGACGACGCTGTCGAGGCGTTGGGGAAAATAAATTCTCTGCAGGAACTCTCCATTTGGGCAGAATCTACTACAACTGCCAAATGGCAAGCGATCGGAGACCTGCAATCGTGCTGGTTGTTGGTCCGCTTGAAGCCTTTCATACAAAGAATGGTCTCGTTACTCTGTTCGTGTTTGCAATTGGTATCTATGGCGGGTGCGTTTCTGCACTCTTCGTCCGTCGTGTCACGCTGAGCTGGCTGCTCTCATAGTCTGGTTCAGGCACTTCACGTCAGTTGCTGATAGTTGTTTGCCGGCAACTTTCCGTGGGTGATCCGAGCCGGGCAGGTGAGTTTCCAGTCGGTTGGGTCCGGGCCGATCAGGTTATAGCACGACAACGCAGCGACGGTGACCAGCGGAATCAATGCGTGGCCTGGTATGTTCAGCCAGTGACCGCCCAGTCCAAACACAGGAATAATGATCATTAACACCATGGGGCCCAAAAAGATCCGGTCGTAGCCAGGAACGATCCACTGGAACAGCCGCAATCGGCCCACGACGCTCAACGGCGAAGCATGGTTTCCGCCGTATGAAACAATTTTGGCGATCACGATCGCGATACCTCCATATCCCAGGAGCAGCGCACCGATGCCACTGACGATTTCTGTATTCGGGAAGTTGAACAGGAATGCGTGCATCCACCATCCGATCAGCCCAGTCGTCAAAAGTCGTTCTTTGATGAGGGTTTGTGGTGGTGGAGTCCAGGGTGACAGTGCATTAAAGGGCCAACCCAGATCCGATGGTGCTACACGATCAAGTGAATGTTGATCATTGTTGATGCCTCCATTTTTTGCCTGCATCGACATCCATTTTCGTTTGACTCGCGTGCCCCAATGAACAGTATCCTCCCAGGGAAACAGCTCCCAACTCTGACTCAGTCCGTATAATGCCATAGCCCAGCCGACTGCAAGAACCAGAATGGAAGCGATCGGTGCCCAGCCGCTCATCTGAAGCGATAGACCCAGCAGAAACAAAGCGAGATATGCCAGCCTTTTGGGTTCCACCAAACACGTAACTATCGACACCGCTACCGCGTGGCAGAGAACGGCCGTCAGGATTCCCACGAGTATCGATGGCCGATGTGATTCCGAATCCCATGGCACTCGAGGATCCGCCAGCAAACCGGCCAGAACCAGGACAACCAGAGCATCAATCGGACGCGGATACACAGGCCCCAGCGGAAGCGGCAGACCTCGTCGCCACGGAGTGATCTTCAGCCAATCACAGTATTCGGTGTTGGTCAGTGGATGAAATGCGAATACACGGTGGACAGCATACAAAGACAACAGAACCAGGATCGAATTGTCACGAGCAGTCAGCACTTTGTCAGCGGGGCCGCCAAATCCCGCCATGTAGTCTATGATTAGCCAGGTCAGTTCCATGCTGACCAAAGCGACAAGCATCAGTACCAGATACCCTGGCGCTGGCAGCACCTGCCGCAGGCTGGATGTCAGAGATGTTTTCATACTGTCGCGCCAGAGAAATAGTGTTCGATGTTTTCCAGAGTTTCCGGGCTGGTGAGTGATGCCAGCACGTCGGACAGAGTACCATTGATTCCCGTGAGTTGTCTCAAGCCATCCAGCGAGTCGTGGGCGACGATCTTCCCGTCTCGCAGAACGACGAACCGGTCCGCCAGATCTTCAATCATTTCCGGAGCGGGAGCGCTGATCACGATCAGGTAATTCTGTTCTGCGACCAGCCGCTTCAGCACGTGTTTGAGCGCCAGAATGCCTGCCGGGTCAAGTCCTCCGCCGAACGGTTCATCCAGAATCAGCGTGTGTGCGTCAGTGATGAATGCGGACGCCAGTGCCAGCTTCTTTTGCTGGCCGTTGGAATAGGACCGAATGGGCCAGTCGGCTTCGCGCGTCAGATTGAACAGTTGAAACAGGCGACCGGCATGATCAAACAGTCGTTCGATGTCCACACCGTAAATGGTCCCCACGCTCAACAGAAATTCACGCCCTGTGCGATGCTTGGGTAACCACGGTCGATCCGGAAGAAACACAGTCCTGCGGCGAATTTCAAGTTCGGCTTCCTGGCTGGATCTGCGAACTAAACCGTCAACGTGCACAGTACCGGACTGCGGCGACAGGACACCGGCAATGACCGACAACAGCGTCGTCTTCCCCATACCATTCGGTCCCACAATAGCCGTGACGCCCGGCCCCGGAATCTCCAAATCCAGCTTTCGCAGCACTGGTCGAACCCCGTAGTGCTGAGTGATTTCGGAAAGACGTATCATATTCATTCCTTTGCGACCAACGGTCGGGTTGGGGATAAAACAGAGTGCGCCAAACGCGGTAATTTCCGGAGAACGATGCGTGACGTGAGACTTCACCACAGGGAAAAGCGTTCAAATATGGACAGCTATCTGTGAACGTCAATCGGTGACAAACGGTTCAAATATTTTCGCTTCCGACAGCATTTTGCTGAAATTCGGTACCCACATGTATCCGAGACCTGAACTTTCGGCTTTAGTCTGCATTTCGTGCTGTGTATGGCCTTTTCGAAGGCTCGATTTGGAGACGCGCTCAACATGTTCGCCGGATCTGTCCGAAGGACTGTTGTTTAACTTTTGCAGCCCAACGACTACGTATTTCTACACAAGTCGATTTTGTCGATTGACAGAACTCACCAGGCAGTCTAACTTCTACGCCTGTAGAAGTGTGGCTTTGCTGCGGCGACGGAGGGGTACACAATGGCGGCGGAGACTCCAACGGAATTGGAATTGCTGATTTTGAAGGTGCTTTGGGAGCAATCTCCTCTGACGGCCGCTGAGATTCGTGAGACGCTGGCACAGCGTGGACGCAGTCTGGCTCATACTTCAGTAATCACAATGCTGCAGCGAATGGTCGTCAAACGGCAGGTCGAACAGCTTGATCCGGTCGAAGGCAAAGCCTTTCGATTCTCGCCGCTGGTGGGCGACAAACAAGTCACGCAGGGAATGCTGGGCGATTTTGTGGACCGCGTGTTTGATGGTTCGGCCGAAGCTGTGATTCTCAGCCTGTTTGATGTGGCCGAACTGAACGCGGAAGAGTTGTCAAATCTTCGGAAGCTGTTGAACAAGAAGCTCCGCGAGGTGAAGCCATGATTGTTTTCATCGATTGGCAGGTTCTTTCACTGCAACTCATCACAACCTTTGCTCATTTTCTGTGGCAAGGTGCGGTAACTGGCGTCCTGTTGGCTGTGATCTTGCGTCTCTGGACGCGGCGCTCGGCGAGTACTCGATATGTAACCACGTGCATTGCGTTTGCGACGCTGCCGGTCTGTGTTGTGGCGACGTTTGTCCTTGTGAATCGCAATGGCGAAGCGATCTTTATGGCACACGGCGGCGCTCAGAATGCCATTCAAACTTTACCGCCGCGGAATCCAAATGCAGAATCTCCACAACAGTCTCAAATGGTTCCTTCGGTCACGACTGACGAACATCCATCGGTCGAGAAGCTGATTGTCGCATCGCAAGCAGCTGATGCGAAACCTACAGATCGTTCTGAGCGAACCTGGTCAGGTCAATTGACTTTCCTTTCGCAATGCTTGTTGGGGGCGTATCTGATCGGTGTCCTGGCGATGCTGCTTCGATTCGGGATTTCAATTCTAAGCAGTGGCCGCTTACGTCAAGCGTGTCGCCTGATTGAGGATGCGGCCATGGTCCAGATCATCGCTGAGCAGGCGGCGCGATCGGGCTTGAAGCGGATTCCATTCGTGGGTTTGTGCGATCGAGTTGCCGTGCCGATCGTGCTCGGTATCCTGAAGCCGGTGATTTTGCTGCCGCCAGCAATTTTGTGCGGACTTGATCCGCAGCAGCTCGCCGCAATCCTCAGCCACGAGATGGCTCATATTCGTCGGTACGACATGCTGGTCAACCTGATGCAGCGCATTGTCGAAGCATTTTTGTTCTTCCATCCCGCAACATGGTGGATCAGTCGCAGCATCAGCATCGAACGCGAAAACTGCTGCGACGACATGGCAGTCGCAGATTGCGGCCATCTGGAATTCGCCCGTGCGTTGCTCGCAATGGCCGAACTCTGTGCCAGATCGCGAGGCTTGAAGGTCGCTCCTCAACTGGAAGCGCTGGCAGCAGACGGCGGCAGTTCATCACAACTCAGCAATCGCATCCATCGCCTGCTGGGCGAAGTAGAAACACCACGACCAATACTGTCGCGAACTGCATTGGCGACGCTGTGCATGGCAGTGGTCGTATGTGGCAGCCTGTCACTGGCGGTATTTGCACAGTCGCAGGAGCCATTTATTCAGGAAGCTGAGGCATCGGCAACGTCAGAAGCCGAAACCCTGCTCAGAAAAGTACTCGAACGATCACAATTCTGGGCCGGGCGGCGGAGTGAATCGCTCAAGTCACTCAACTACGACTACGACCTGAACGGACGCAGGCAGGAAATCAGACTGGTGAGCGGCATTTCAAAGGTTCCTCGATCACAGTGGGACGGCGCGACGTTGAGTTCAGGGATGCACTTGTTGTCTGCAGATGCGTCGTCATTTGCGGTTTCCTTCGAAGAAATTAAAACTGACGCGAACAGCGGTGACGACATTGTACGTTTGAAGTGTCGTAAGAAAGATCCGACTCAGTCATTGGGGGTTGCTTTCGGAAATGGTGTGGACGGCAGATGGACGGGCTACTTTTCACATGGAATAAAAGAGATCCTGCTGGACGTTGATCGAAAAACGATGCTGCCAATCCGGGAACAGCTCGACGGCACCTCTGTAAGCTACAGTCACTGGAAAGCCGCTGATAATGAACATTCCGTTCCGGGGATTGTACGTGTTCAACATGAGGCCAGTCTGTGGGAAATGAATTTTGACTGAGTCGGAAACTCGGCGTGGCTGCTGACGTATACGGAAACCGGGGCCGGGGCGAACAGGACAGTGATCGCTCGCACACTCAATGTGAAAGTCAACGATCAGGACGTACTCCGCGAGTTGACGGACAAAGAAAAGCAGCGGCAGGCATCAACAGCTCCTGTTCGCAAGATGCTGGAACGCAATCAGCTATGGCTTCAGCCCGAATTGTCTGAGGCAGACTCGTTGTCGTACACATTTCACGCGCTGCGCGAAGACATTAAAGAAGCGTGCTGTTTGAACAAAGACGGCGTTGCGGTGTTTGAGATTACTCACGACGGTGAAATCAAACCTTCTGGTCGCGAACTGGAAAACAACACAGGCCGACGCAGTCTTGCGTTGCCAAATGGACAATGGGCCTCGGGAGATCGCTCGCAGGAATACTTCTATATCCATGAACCCAATCGTGAGCGATCCGAACCCTACAGTCTGCGTCTGAGGCGTTACGGTTTGATTGGCTGCCAGTTTGATCTGCCGCTGTTTCGCATCAACGAGGTGCTCGACAATCTTCGGACAACAACGACAACGGGTGAATGGAACGGGATAGAGTGCGACGTTGTATCGATGAGCGGCACGGGACGACACGCATGGCTTGGAACAGGCACGATGCTGGCATTTTCATCGTGGTCTTATGTTCATCATATTTATCCAGCGTCAACAACACTGTATCTCGACAAAGTGCGGCACGTTCCGCTGCACGAGTCGATTCTCGGTAGTCGCGATAAAGATTTTGAAATCGACTACAGCGACTGGAAGGAAGTGGAGCCTGGGCAATGGGTTCCACTGTCGATCAAAGTTGAATCGAAAGACTATTTCATCTGCGAATACCAGTTTCAATTGGTCGCCGGAAAGCACTGGATGCTGAAGGAATTGACGTCCTGGTTTGACGCCGCCAACAAGAGCCGGGCTGTGGTGAGTGATGTTGAAATCAACAAACCGTCGGATCTCTGGAATCAGGCCAAAACGCAACTCGACAAAACGGAACGACTTTTCTCTCGTCCAACAGAAGTGGCTGACAGGTCGAATGCCTCCAGCGTGACGCTGCAGACAACGCCGATCGAATTCGGACACTGGACCGCGATTGATGACGTACAAGTCATGCTCACGGTCGCTTCCATCAAATCGCTGATTCTGAAAGTGGAAACAAAGCAAGAGCCAGCGATAGCGAGACTTACGATCGTTCTTTTTGATTCTCAGGGGCGTCCTTTCGAATGTGGCTCAGTTGCGCTGCAACAGATCGACGACAAATGGGCTGGAGAACTGCTGTTGAGCAACATAGACGCCAGCAACCTGACGGAGATTGCTGTCGCTGGTAGAGGTGGAGATAACGCGAGAACGATTTCTGTCGAGCCCATCCAAATTGGTATCAGCCAACCAGTCAATTTTCCCGACAATCAGCAGGGAAAAACACGAGCTGCAGAATTAGAAGTCACGCAGCCCGAGAACAGCGATCTGATGGCTCGTGTGAAGGTTGTCAGCGTGAATGGTCCAAAAGGATTTCCAGTAGTCGTCGACGTTATCCTGTTCGATGGTCAGGATCAACCGATCAGGTGTGCCCAACACCGTGAGTCGTTTCGTGTTGATGGCAAACCTGATATTCACGATGTCGTTGTGAACCTTGGGGCGATTCCTCTCACCGTTCCAACTGCGCGTGCCGCCGTCATTGTTCGCAATGAGCAGGCAACAACATTTCCTATTGGTAGCGGTTGGGGAAAGAGAATGGGTTTTCCTGAAGTTCAAGTGCCAGTTGAAAAACTCTTTGCTGCGGAAGATCCCGCATGCCGGGCGATTGCAGTTCAAAAGATCATTTCACAGTTGAGTGATCGGAACATTGAAAAAGAGTTCTTTGAGGAACCTCGCGATCGCGCGCGACTCGCCGAACGCAAGCAACTTGCATCGGATATCGTGGGTCCATTTGTGATGCAGCTTGAGAGTATTCTGCAAATCCAAACCGACGAATCACTACAACGTGATGCCGCCAGATTGCTTGGATTCAGTGGTAACATAAGTCGTGTGGATCGGCTTTTGACGTTGCTTGACGCGAAAGACGAGGCAACTTGCGACGTCGCAGCAATTGCCCTCGCTATGCTGAAGAGTGACGCCGGAATCGGCCGGTTCGCACCGATTCTGGAACGCCCTGTCCCGGATATTGAAACGGAACGTGATGCATGGCGTCAATTCAGTCGCACACAACAGGACGCCTTGATTGCATTGGCGACTCTGAACAGCGACGCAGCAGTTGATCTGCTGGGAGAAACGATGATCCGTGATTTGCAGACATTGACACTGAATCAATCTGACAATGGACGAACCCACCTCACAGGCCGAGCTGATCGGGCCGGTCGAATCCTCAGCCTGTCGCAACGATTGAACGATCGGATTGTCCCATGGCTCGGGAAAGCTGTTGAGTACTTTGAAAATAATCCGACGATCGGAAAGGAGTTTAGTCAATCGGCACTGGCGATGGCCTTGCTCAAACACCAGGGGAAAAGCAAGACGACGATTGAATCACAGATTCGCAAACTCAATAACTCGTACGTTGACGCGATCAGAGAGTCCCGCAATCCATACTATCGTTCCGCGATTCAGGAGATGTTGCTCAACGAAAACTCAGGTCCGTGGATGTTCCAGAAAGGTGTCGATTATCTCAGCGGCATTAATACGCCCGAGTCGATCGCGTTTCTGAAGGAGTTGTACGACCGAAGACTTCCGGAAGATATTTCTGCGAGGATGCGACTCTGCGAATCACTGGTCCAGTTCAACGATGAACGCGGCCTTGTCGAAGCCCTGGAAGTGATGAGCGATTCGTTCGCCGATCCGACAACAGGGCCCGACGGCGTGGCCTTGAAAAAGGACGTCAAACTACAGGAAGAGAAACGCAAAAGATCCGAATACGTCCTGCGACGTGCATCGAATGATATGATTCTGGAAGTGGTCGCCGAACAGATCAACGCCGACATAAATAATGACAGCAACATCCAGACCTGCCGAGCAATACTCGTCTTCCTTCGATCGACTGGCACACTGCCGGAAGAGATCGAACAATCGGTCCGTCAATGGGCCACACACGCCGATCCGTCACTCAAATCAGAAGCGAGTGAGTTTCTGGAAACACGCGGCATCCTGCCGCAAAAATGAGACATCAATGTCATTCGAAGCAAGCGAAGTCACTTCGCCCGACGACGCTGTGGCAGATGAGACCTCATGGCCCAGAGCAGCCTGTCAGTTTGTTGCTTGTTCGCCGCTGATCCTGCGAGCCTGCCTGGAACAGGCGCGCGCTGTGCGTGCTACAAACAGAATAAGATTCCGGAAGCGGTCTGGCATGCCAGAGGCCTTTCAATACACGGGGTTTTCAGAAAGTTTCAGCAGATTCGAGGCGTGACATACCGGCCATGTTCCCTTCCTGTTTTATTTCTCCGCCGCACATTGTACGCCACACTGCCCCGGCGAGCGGAGCGACCTCAGTCGCCCGATCCAGCGCTACTACGCGGAATAAATCACGAACGGGCCACGCTATAAAGATCGGAGGACTAACGTCCTGCCGCTCGCCGTGCACGTTTTCCAGTAGGCTTTTACCGCGGGGCAGAGCGACCACATTACCGCCTTCAACCCAGACAGTGGTCTCGGGGTATGTGAATCTCGATGGCACATTAAAACTCAGTGCCGTGCACCGGCGTGTGTATTTTTCGTGGACGACGACTGCCAAAGCAATCTGAGCTGCGGAGAAATATGCGAGACTCCACCAAAATATTTTGGGCATCCGTCGTGCCACCGATCGTCACCGTGCTGATCCTTGCGGTGAAATACTTTCGTGGTGAAATCACCGTTCAGAGCCTGTTGACAGGGGTTTCGCTACTGGCGTCGTTGTGGATTGTCGCCGGGGTGTGGGGCTTTGTGCATCGGAGACTTCGGAAGATTTACCGACGAAAGAGAACTCGAACGATCCTTGAGGAGAATGTGAAGGAAGTGAGATTCAATTGTCTAAATCCAACAGTACCAGAGCGTGAACCAGAGTTGCCGTCCGGGCCGGGGTGAAATGGTATCGCGGGTGGCGGCAACGAGTTACGATGGCGATAGTGCCCATTGAAGTCGGGCCAGTATTAAACGCTTCGTTTCAATCCGTAAGCGGTGCAAATACTTTGTCGCGGTTCACAACCTGCGCAAAGATCTCAAGGGAATCGGAAGCAGAAAAGGTTACCAAAGTCTGGTCACGCCCTAAGCATCGAGCGCTGCATCGACGCTTACAATCGGCATCTGTTCCACCAGTGCTTGTGTAATCAGCAGGCGATCGAACGGGTCGTTGTGGTGGAATGGCATCGTCGTCAACTGCGATGTGTGCCTCGTTTCAATTGGTAGAATTTCGAAGTCATTCCCGGCAATTCCACGTTTGATGAAGTCGTCATAGGGAGCGAAGAGATCGAGCTTCTGCTTTCGCACCTTGATGGCAATTTCCCAATAGGTCGCTGGACTGACGAAGACACTATTCGATGGATTACTAATGATCGCATCTGCGACCCGACTCAACTGCGGGTCATTCAACACGAACCACAGAAGCGTATGAGTATCAAGTAACACACGCATTACATGTACTCCGCGAAGTCCTTCAAATGCTCGTCGTCGTCAGCGACAATCTTAATCAGACCTATGCAGTTACCTGCTTTGCGAGCCTTACGTGGTACTGAGTTCTCTCGTACCAGCTTTGCAACGGGCTTTTCGTCCTGAGTAATGATGAGTTCCTCGCCGCTTCCCAAATGGGCGACCAGATCAGGCAGATGGGCCTGCGCCTCTTCCATCGTGACGATTGTTGACATTACCTTTCTCCTTTTCGCTGTTCTTAAACCGCACGAATTTTGGTGGACGCACCTCAATGCTTCGGGAATACGTTGCATTCCAGTTTATCATTCACATTCTGCCATCCTGGTCCCATTTTGTCATCCCCGGCGGATCTCATTGTGCGCCTCGCATCATATGTCGAAGGCAGTGCTCAGACGCGGACAGTATCCTACACTGTTTTTCTGGTCAAAAAGTTCCAACGACGCGCGGAGCGACGTCAGCCGCCCAATCCAGCAACGCCGGTCCGCATCCATTGAGACCTTGCCGGGCCAAATAGATTGGAGGACCAACGGTCCTGCCGTTCGCCGTGCGTGCAAGGCTTCCACCGACACGGACACTCAGCAGATGCGCACCGATGCCGCTGACGAGTTCTGTATTCGTAATATTGACCAGGAATGAGTGAATCCAACATCCGATCAACCCAGGTCGCAGACAAAACGTTGCTGACGACTGAAACGCCATCGCCACGAGGACGGTGCCCTGCCCTGCCATCTCCGAGTGAAGAATGGCAATCGCTGCGTTCGAATGGACAGACTCAGTCGGAAGGTGAAGTCTCTATCGCAAATCGAGCGGCATTGGGCTATGGATTCCAAAGGGATGCTGCGATGTGCTGCTGTGGGTTTTCGGCTGTGGTCCAATAGTAGATAGCAACCAGTTTTCCGTCAGTACGCTGTATCAATCGGGGATAACCGATGTCTGCGTTCACTCCCTCTTTCGAGTCGGGATCATCTGCAATCGGCTGAAAATCATCTCGAATCACGAACTCGGGCCCCCAACTGCGTCCATGATCGTCACTGAATCTGCCCTGAATCTCACCCACGGCCCGGTCTCCGTAGACACAGCAAAGTCGATCATCGTTCAGCTTCAGCAATGCCGGTGGATTGGAATGGACATTCATCACTTTGACGATACTCAGCGGCTTCCATGTCCGGCACCCGTCCAGAGACTGATATGTTTCGATTTCGGCGTGCCGTTTCCTGTCAAGGTAGATTTTTCGAAACGCCATCACAAATTCGTTTTCTGAAAATTGCACGGTCTGGCTCATGATCGCACTCGCCTCCTCAGACTTCGGAGTGACCCAGGCAACAAATTTGAATGACTGACCTCCATCCGTTGTCTGAATCACGCCGAGTCTCTTGAGATTCTTATCGTCTTTGTGAGCCGAGATAAAAATAAAACACTCATGCTTTCCCTGAACCAGATAATCCGTTCGAGGTGAGAGGAACTGGTCTTTCAGTTCCGGATGAGTTGCCAGGCCATGCAGGCGATGCGGCCCGGTCCAGTTCTGGCCTCGATTGTCCGAGTAAAACAGACCACCTTCCGGGTCATGGTTGCCATGATAGCCGTGAGCAAAAATCCGCATTGCAAAACCGGCACTCGTAAAATCAAGTGGATGAGTCAGCGTCGTTTTGCCAACCCCAAGGTATTGTTGATTGCCGTCATCCATGAATCCCTGCGGTTTGAATGCCGTCCAGGTTTGCCCGGCATCCCGACTGCGTGCCATGAGGTTCTCTTCTCTACCCGTGATATTATGACCAGGTCGCAACAGAAAATCACCTTGCGTAAAGCCGACAAGAATTTCATCGTCCCATTGCCAGACACCGTTGTTCGCTGGCCAGCCATGGAAGCGGCCATTCGCCATAGCCACAATGTTATGTTCCGCCGCCAGCCGTTCTTCGCCGCGGGAGTGACGTGGGTAATCGATCAAGGAGAAAATCATGCACAGCAAACAACATACTTTGTTCATTGAATCGTAACCTTCTGAAGAAGCTGGCGAATGAATTGACTGTGAATGCCGAACAGGGGGATCAGACTCCGAGCCCAAATGAGCCTGTCAGTTTGTTGCGTATTCGCCGCAGATCCTGCGAGCTTGACTGGAACAGGCGCGCGATGCGCGTGCTACAAACAGAATAAGGTTCCGGCAGCGGTCTGGCATGCCAGGAGCCTTTCAAAAAACGGGGTATTCAGAAAGTTTCAGCAAATTCGCGTCGTGACATAGCGGCCATGTTTCCTCACTGTTTTATTTTTGCGCCGCATATTATGCGCCACTCTGCCTCGGCGAGCGGTGCGAGGTCAGTCGCCCGATCCAGCGATACCACGCGGAATAAATCACGAACGGGCCACGTCAAAGAGATCAGAGGACTAACGTCCTGCTGCTCGCCGTGCGTTTTTTGGTATGTGAATCTCGATGGCGGGGTCGTGCAGAAATTTCTCCTTGTCATCGACTCTGAGATCGACTCTGAGATCGACTCTGCGATTGACTCTGTGATTGACTCTGTGATTGACGGCGAGTCCCGATTGTAAGTTCTGCCTTCGGCTCTTCATCATCACTGGAGTGAGTTGTGCAGTCACTGCGATGCGAAAATCATACACCGCAAAACCGCATGCTTTGTTCATCAATGCGTAAAATCCGAGGAAGCCGGACGCACGGTTGGCGGTTCAGGGATCAACAACTGTGCTCCACGAAAACAGGCGTCGTCCAGGCTGTCGCTTTTATGTCTTCCAATCCATCGGTACATTGCGCACGTATTTGGATCAGCTATCCCGCGACGATCGTGGTCATCCATCGGAGTTTCCCATGAGTCAAGCACGAATCTTCCTGAGCCGACTATGGGTTTGGCTCGCGGTGCCGATTTGGCTGACACTGATAACTCTGTCGCCTGCAGGACGCGCGGTCGCCGATCGAATCGATGGCCCTCCGATGATGATGCTGAGTGCAGAACTGGAGGACACTGAGCAGAAGAATGACGCTGGTAAGCCGATCGATGCCTGTACGTGGGTTCGGGAGATATTTCGACAGCACATCCTGATGGTCGCCCGCGAAGAATTCGGCTTTGTGACGCGTGATGTGACATTGGGAGAACCGGTCGATCGTGATTCGCCCGAGTGTTTTCATCTTAAAGTGCTCGCCTGGGAAGACGCACCTGTGCAGCTTACGCTGCGGCGTGGCGACACGGTGATCTACGAAGGCACAGTCGTCAATGAAGAATGCCACGTTTTGAAGAAGTTCAGGCATCTGCCGAAGCACGTACTGGACACGAGAGAATCCCTGGTCAAGTCCTTGAATGCGGCAGGGTATGAGCAGACTCCACTGCCAAAAGGCAAGCTGCCGGTGTTGCCGGCGGAAGTAGAAACCCTGTTGGGCCGGATGAATACGATTTCACAATACGCCGCCGTGCGACGGCTGCACCAGCTGCTTGAAGAACATGGTGAATCGCCTGTTATTCTCGGTGGTCTTGCGCGGGGGTATGCGCATCTGTCTCAATTGAGCCTGCCACTGCTGGATCTGCGGCATCGGGCCTTCGGAGCGCGTTCGCTGCTTTATGCGAATCGACTGGGACGTCTGGAGCCGGACTCCGCTGTCGGGTACTGGCACCGTGCCTATGCATTTACGTTTCTGGGTTATCCCCTCGCGGCACACAAGGAATTGAATGCCGCAACAAAAAAAGCCAGGCAGAATCCGCCGGAACCGCAATGGCTCAAGCTGATCCCGCTTTATGTGGGGTACAGGTTCAAAGAATTTGAACAACTCGTCGAGGATGAGAACTATGAATTCCGAGAGGCGGCGGCTTTGCTTTGGTTCATGGCCAGCCGAATGTCAGTGTCACCGGCGTTCACGATTGAAACCGGCGTGAAGGTTCGCAAAGTCATGCCCAATTCTCAGCGAGTCATTGCCGGTTTGTTTGATACCGCGGGTGTGGCGATGAATCATCAGCTCAGCGTTGAGGGTGCCCCTGCACTGCTCGCCACCATTTACGAAAACCTTAAAGAGATCACCGACCTGCCCGCAGCGATTTCTGCGGAACTCGACCTGAAGGACAGCGACGATCAGAATGGGACTGATCGCGAAGCCCTGTTGTTGAGGCCGAATTCGTTATCCCTGCTGGAAGACTCAACGCGATTGCTGCGATTGGCAGGCGACGATGACCCGTCTGAACCATCATTTTACGTGCTGGAGTCAACACTTCGCGCCTGGAACCTCCAGCATCTGTGCCAGCGTGCTCAGTTTCTGAGAGGGTATCTGGGGGTGGACGCGGGCAATTTTGTGGCTGCCACGCAGACGTCAGTGAAAGATGATCCTTTCGGCCCGTTGTATGCGGCCATGGGTTTCTCCAACTATGCACCGGTGGAGGTGGCATCCGAACTCATACGGGAAATTCCGCACGTGGAACTCAACTACTGTTCCGTCGGCTATGACTTCATTAACGTACTTCCCAGAACGGCCAGAACCAAAAACGGGACCGTCAACGACTATCTGACTCGCTCATGGAGGGATGCCGGCAATTTTGAGGAGACAATTCGCAAGAGAATCAATGGCTATTTCGGCGCAGAGTCTCGCGGCGAGCGATTGGAGCAGGCCAGGTGGCTCAACAACGTGTCCCTGGACTCTCCCATGTCCTATTCGGAGCAGGTGTTGCTGGACTGGGCGAACGTAGCCGACAAGGCCGAACAATGGGGGATACAATTTCCCGGGTATCCCGGCCTGCATTTCGCGCTGGCACGAGCCTGCAAATCATTCGGTAATGTTGACCGCGCGATCGAGCATTACAATCACTACCTGGCAATGATCCAGGATGCTCGAGGATATATTGGACTTGCTGAAGCTATGTATATGAAGGACAGGGAGTCCAGCGAGTGGATGAGTGTCCTTGAGAAATCCATGGAATGCGAAGACTATTTTCTCACGCACTCGCAGGCCGCGCAGGAGGCAGCCTCGACTCTCATGCACGATGGTCGGTATGAAGAGGCCCTGCCATGGGCTGAGAGAGCGGCCGAGTCGGGGTCCGGCTCGGGATTGCAGAGTCTCGTCGAGGCTTTGACTGGCACCGCTGATTTTGAACGCGCCGAATCCATTTGCATTCAAACCAGCCAAAGATATCAGTCCGATGACTGGTATCAGTGGTGTGTCGCGACCGGTGAGGGAGATCTTGAATCTGCCTGGGAATTTGAACAGGAGCGACTCAAGGTTCGTTATGCACCAGGAGATTCTCAATCCGAAATGGTTAAGGCACTGTATGCCGAAATTACGAACGACACAGCTCGGGCCTTGAAAATCCTGCTGCGGATGGCGAAGAATCGCCCGCCGAGTGAACCACCTTACGTCTGGACTGATTCAATGGCGTACCTGATTGCGGATCGCGCAGGTGATCAGAAAATCTGCAACCAGATCCTGAAATCATACCGGGACCAGCGTGAACCGCCGCTGCAGGTTCAGGCGATCACGGCAATGTTGAATCTGTTTGATGAGTCAGACAGGAGTAAAGCCATTGATCCCATGAAGATTCAGGCGCTGATCGACGGACACGTTGCCTTCTCCGACGGTGCATATTTGCCGGATCTGGCACTCTTTGTGGGATACTTCGAATGGACTCACGGACATAAGGATGCCGCAATTGAGCAGTGGAAGGGCCCGGCCAGACTCTCTGGTGGACGTGATCGAATGCTGGCCTGGAAGTGGTTGCGGGAAGCCGGAGTCGATCCCATCCATATCGAAGACAGGACGTTCCCCGACATGTTTCTGCGTGAACGCTACGAACTGCCGAAGAAGAAAGAGTGATCGCAGATCCGGTAGAGGAATACACCTCGGTCGTCTGCGGGCAATCCACGCGAAAAAGAGACAGATCAGCGCCGGCTTTGAATACTCAGGCGAATTGAGTCCTGACTCGTTCTTGCTCATCTGTGGTGAAGCTGACAAGGGCATCTGAGCCGCAGGTTGAACCACAGAGATCTTGAAGTGCGCAGCGATCATCCTTATGCGACGTTGACGGACAGAGTAGGTCGATTCGAGATGAAACACCTTCCCGCTGGCGAGCACAAGTTCCGGATCTGGCACGAACGGCATGGTATGCTCGAAAAGGAATTCAAAATCACCGTGACTTCCGGCAGGACAGTGGAATTGCCAGTAATTGAAGTCGATATCGCCCGGCTGATGAAATCTGATTCCGTGAAATGAGCTCACGTGATTTATGAGGCAGGAACTCGTGGCCCTGGAAGATGCGTACGGGAATTGTGGAGACAGCAGTCCCAGCGTCACCTGCTGCAACTGCTGACGCCGGGCAGGCGAGGTCCAGTCTCATAGCATGATCTCTCGATTCCGGATCGGCAGAATCTGTCAGCAGAACCGTGGCAGCGCGGCGCGATGAGATCTACTCGCGGCGGCGTTGACGAATGATTTTCTTTGCCTGCTGATACAGGTCTGTTCGTGTTCGTCCGAGCGCAATTTTGAGATCTGCGGCAGTCCAGCCGATCTGGCTTCCGGCCTGCAGCAGGAGATCCTGCTCACTGCGTGTCACCTTTCCGTCCACAAGAGCGGCGCGCAGCAGGTGTTCCATAAAGGAATTGGCCTGTTGTCGGTCCTCGGGCACTGTGATCGGAATCTCGTTCGATGCGGCTGTTGCAAAGATCGTTTTCAATCGAGATTCCGGAACACCGCGACGTTCAGCCAGCGCATTGATGTGCTGACGTTCCTTCTCATGCAGTTCCCCGTCAACCGTCAGAATGCGAGCCAGAGCTGTCAGCAACTCCGGCTCGTTCAGAAACCGGTCCGTTTCCAGCCGTTCCACACCACCCTGTTGCGCGATGACCTGGTCACGCCGGTCTTCATCCTGAAACCCTTCCATCGGGTTATGTGGTGTGACATCTTCCAGAATCCAGTCCCCGGACCCATCATTCAGCGCGGCCCCACAGAAGCTGCATTCGGAGGCGCGTCCAATATCAATCGAAGCCCCGCAGCCTGTGCAACTGAACGACGCAAACGCCTGATCTGCTTTGCTTGTTGCTCCTGACTTCCTCTTCAGCACAAGGACGTGTGAGTAGATCCGTTGCATCCCGATCAGCGTCGGACTGACTCGGTCGCCCTGTGCTTTTGTCGCGGACCAGCGCACCAGCACAAAGATTCGGTCGAACTCGTCGCCGCGAGCCGGTACGCAACGAACCACTTCCACAACACCGACAGCAGGCGTTTTCCAGAACTCACCGGGATTCTGTGCCCAGAGCTTCGGGACAGTCCTGGCCTCGGTATCCAGCACAGGAGCTGCATACCTGAGATCTTCAAAGTAAACAGCCATCATCGATCGCCAGAAAATCACAGACGCGCGGTCTTCCAGATGCTGGAAGTTCAAACCCGGGTCACGCTTCTGCAGTTCATCCCAGTCGCTGACCGCATGCTGGACGGGAGGTACCACCCATTCCTCGTGCTGGGTGATTTCTGCGAGAACCCAGTCATACTGCCCGGAATTGACAATCGAATGACACTGCGGACACTCGGCTTTATCGACGATTTTCACCGGGCCCCCGCAATTTGGGCAACGCCCCGACAGTATAGATGCTCTGGAATCCGTCTTTACGCCAGGTCGCCGGGAAAAAGACCACACTTCCGTGAACGAAATCGGCAGACGGTCGCTGTTTCCGGAGACGCGCTGACCGGTCCGCAGATCCTCGTTATAACTGATCGCTGACGCAGTAATCCGGACGTGGATCGTGTCGAAATGCCGGTCCGATGTGATCGAGACAATTTCGTTCTCGCGGACATCGACATTTTTCATGCGGTTGCGAATGTTCTCAGCTTTCTGCATCGCGATGTAGAGTTCGAACCGTTCGCGTACTCCGTCGGATATAAATGCGCGGCACCGTCGCAGATCCTGTTCACTCCACGCTTCCTGTGTTGCCACAAATCCGTTGGCGACACGCTGCAAAAATGTTTCCTGATCAAAATCCGGATCATGTTGGTGAATACTGGCAATAGCAGAAGTTCTGAGACTGTCTTCCTGAACCTTTCGACCGCGGCGAATCGTGCGTGTTACGTGATATTCCGTGCCCGATTTTTTCCCGTAGTAGAACAGCGCGGCAATAAGAATCCATAACGGAATACCGTATTGTGGATAGTGGATCGTGAACCTGATGAGCCAGTAGATTGCTTCCCCACTGCCATTGCCCCCGGAATCACCGCCACTACCTCCTGAACTGCCTCCTCCATAGTTTCCCCCACCCCCTGCCTGAGCAAGCAACGCAACTGAAAAGGTGCAGTACCAGGCAAGCGGTGAGGAACACAAATTGACGGGAGTTATGTCAAGCACGCGGAACAACCTTTCGATCCATGAATGCCGCGCGACTTTCACGAAGCGAAAGGCGCCATACCGCAATGGTATTCAATTTCAAGCAAATGCCAAAGTTGTCGATCAAATATGAGTCCTCGATTCGGTTGCATCTGCTTCGTGTCGTATCGAAAATGGTATTTTGAAAGCGGTGCCATTGAAAGCGGTGCCATGCACTGAGACAGCTTAGCCGAGATGGCGACGCGATTCATTGAATGTCGGGGATTCTGCGAGGCTTTGTTTGTGGGAGAAATTCTGCAAAACTGCTTGCCTCGCCCCGTACAGTCACCGGCCCGTCGAATAATTCCTGAGGAGCCAATGATGTTTTCCGCTCAGACGTTTAAGTCGGCCGTTCGAATCGCACTGATCGTGTCTGCTGTTTTGTTGCATCACGCTGCGACGGTCGATGCGAACGAACCGCAATCGGCCGATCTTGTCATTTACGGAGGTAACGCAGGAGGTGTTGCGGCTGCGGTGCAGGGAACACGGATGGGAAAAACGGTGATCCTGATTGAACCCGGAAATCATATCGGCGGGCTGACGTCCGGAGGACTCGGTGCGACAGACATCGGCAACAAGGCAGCCATTGGCGGAATCTCCCGTGAGTTTTACCGACGTATCGGACAGTATTACTCGGACCCGGCAGCGTGGAAATTTCAGACAGCGGCAGAGTATCGCAGCAGCCGCCAGAAGGCGGGTGAACAGGAAATGTGGACGTTCGAGCCGCATGTGGCCGAATTGGTTTTGCGTCAAATGCTGCAGGAAGCAGGCGTGCGCCCGCTGTTTCAGGAGCGGCTCGACTTGAAAGCGGGAGTCAGAAAGAAAGGCGCTCGCATCTCTGAAATTGTGATGGAGAGCGGCACCGTGGTGCGCGGGAAGATGTTCATTGATGCAACCTATGAAGGTGATCTGATGGCGCTGGCCGGAGTTTCTTCAACTGTCGGCCGTGAAGCCAATTCCACGTACAACGAAACACTGAACGGCGTCCAGGTTCAGCATGCGGTTCATCATCAGTTTAAGGTTGCTGTGGATCCGTTTGTTGTTCCCGGTGATCCGGCAAGCGGCTTGTTGCCGGAAATAACGGGAACTGATCCGGGGACGGAGGGAGCTGCGGATCATCGCGTTCAGGCCTATTGCTTTAGGATGTGTCAGACCGATGTTCCGGAGAACCGCATTCCCTGGGAGAAACCCGCCGACTATTCCGAACAGCGTTACGAGCTGTTGCTTCGCAATTTTGAAGCCGGGGATGAACGAATTCCCTGGAGCGCGTATGGAATGCCCAATCGCAAAACAGATACCAATAATAATTTTGCATTTTCCATCGACCACATCGGAGCGAATTATGACTATCCGCAGGCTGACTATGCGATGCGTGCTGCAATTGTCGCAGACCATCTTTCTTATCAACAGGGGCTGATGTGGACGCTCGCCAATCATCCGCGTGTCCCCGAAAAAATTCGCGAGTTGTTCACGACATGGGGATTGTCCCGTGATGAGTTTTCAGATACCGGTCACTGGCCGCATCAGTTGTATATTCGTGAAGCCCGACGGATGGTCGGTGATTATGTAATGACGCAGCATCATTGTCAGGGACGCGAGCAAGTTCAGGATTCTGCAGGACTGGCGGCGTATACCATGGATTCACATAACGTTCAGCGTTACGCACGTGACGGCCGCGTATGGAATGAGGGTGATGTCCAGGTGGGTGGTTTTCCACCGTATGCGGTGTCCTGGCGGGCTCTGGTCCCGAAATTCGATGAATGCGAAAATCTGGTTGTGCCTGTGTGTCTCTCGGCATCCCATATCGCGTACGGTTCCATTCGGATGGAACCTGTGTTCATGGTGCTGGGACAGTCCGCTGCCACAGGCGCCGCATTAGCAATCGACAGCGGCAAATCTGTGCAGGATATCAACTACGAAAAACTGCGTGAACGTCTTCTGGCAGACCAGCAGGTCCTCGAATGGCGAAACTGAATCATGCATTCAGCAGAATCTGTTTCACGACTTCCCCATGCACATCCGTCAGGCGAAAATCGCGGCCAGCGTGGTGGAACGTCAGTCGTTCGTGATCAAGGCCAAGGCAGTGCAGAATCGTGGCCTGCAGATCGTGAATGTGGACAGGGTTCTCGGTGACGTGGAATCCAAAGTCGTCCGTCGCTCCGAATGTCATGCCGGGCTTGATCCCACCGCCTGCCAGCCAGACAGTAAACGCCTGCGGATGGTGATCACGTCCAGCAGCGCGCCCCAGTGCGGGATTGGATTCGACCATCGGCGTACGTCCGAATTCGCCGCCCCAGACAACCAGCGTATCGTCCAGCATGCCGTGGCGTTTGAGGTCTGATATCAGTGCGGCGGATCCCTGATCGGTGTTTTTACTGTTTTTCTCGACGTTGCTTTTCACGTTGCTGTGGGCGTCCCAGCCGCTGTGAATAATACTGACATACCGCACACCGCGCTGAACCATGCGGCGGGCCAGCAGGCAGGCACGGGCAAAGCTGGGCGTCTGAGGTTCGCAGCCGTACAATTTCAGTGTGTCTTCCGTTTCTGATGACAGGTCCATCAACTCCGGTGCCGAAACCTGTAGCCGCGCCGCCATTTCAAACGACGCGATTCGCGTGGCAATCTCCGGATCAGACACCTTTGCCAGTCGGTGCCGATTGAGTTGATTGATCAACGAGAACGTCTCATGCTGCAGTGCATCGGAAACACCATGCGGGCTGGTCACATTCAGAATCGGGTCTCCCTGACTGCGAAACTGCACGCCCGTGTAGATCGTCGGCAGAAAACCGCTGGACCAGAGCGCCGTACCGCCGCTGATCCCGTCACCGGTGCTCATTACCACAAAGGACGGCAGATCACGTGTCTCGGATCCCAGACCATATAACAGCCAGGCTCCCAGACTCGGCCGACCCGGCTGTGAAAATCCGGTGTTCATAAAAATCTGCGCGGGAGCGTGATTGAATTGATCCGTGTGCATTGACCGAATCAGACATACATCGTCCACGATGGATGAAAGATGCGGCATGGCAGACGAAATCTCAGCGCCCGACCGTCCGTGCTTCGCAAATCGAAACTGTGGTCCCATGACTGCTGCGTCGGGCTGAATAAAAGCATACCGCTGACCACCAATGACCGACGGCGGCAACGGTTTGCCACTCAGTTCCGTGAGCAGTGGTTTATTGTCAAACAATTCCAGTTGACTGGGCGCACCGGCCATGAACAGATGAATGACGGCCTTCGCCGTACCCGGAAAGTGTGGCCTGCGGACCGCCAGCGGATCAGCAGACAGCGTGCCTGCGGGGGCATCGTCCGACAACAAACCGGCCAGTGCGATTGCCCCCAGACCGGAACTGCATTGAGTCAGAAAGTAGCGGCGACGCTGCTGATGGATCGCTGAAGTCTCTTGCAAATTCATCGTTGCTCCTATGGTCTCGTCACCGCTTCATCCAGACCAAATACAGCCCGAACGGTCGCAGTCCAGACGGCGCGTTCCACGATTATCTCCTTCGACTCATTTTGGTCGTAGTCGCTGGTCATCAATTGCCGTGCTGCATCGGGATTTTCCTGAAATGCGTTCCGTTGCTCAGCGACAAACTCCGACAGCCAGTTCAATTCATCCTGATCCGGGGGCCGAGTGAGTAATTGTCGAAACAGCCGAATGATCCGGGCGTCATCACTTGTGAGTTCTGCACGTTCCAGAAGATGTTTGCCGGCCGCCTGTGCCATGTCTACGAACATGTTATCGTTGAGTAATGTCAGTGCCTGCAGCGGTGTGTTGGAACGACTGCGCTGAGCCACACATTGTTCACCGCTCAGGCCGTCAAAGGTCGTGATCATGGCAAATGGAGCGGTGCGTTTGATCAGGGTGTAGATGCTGCGGCGGTAGCGATCTTCGCCCTCGCTAACGCTCCATTTGGGACTGCCAAACGCGACTTCCGTGATGCCAGCCGGTTGTGGAGGGCGAACAGGCGTGCCTCCGCGTTTTTTTGAGAGGACACCGGACGCCTGTAGCAGGGAATCTCGCACGATCTCCGCTTCGAGACGAATTCGAGGCATGAAGGTCAACAGTCGGTTTTCAGGATCGATCGCGACTGAATCCGCACGATGTACTGATGCCTGTCGATACGCTGCACTTGTGACAATGCGCCGATGCAGTTGCTTGAGGGACCATCGGTCGTCAATCATCAACGTGACGGCCAGCCAGTCCAGCAACGCCGGATGAGCAGGCGGACTGCCCTGCATTCCGAAGTCATCCGGAGTTGCCAC
>JAGQQS010000358.1:0-3146 GCA_020426105.1 Planctomycetaceae bacterium | reverse complement strand
AGTGACGGCTTCTCTGGGTTGCAGATACTCGCCTCGATGATGCCGAAATGTGGGACGCGGATGATCGACCGGTCGTTCCTGCATGACAAGGGTCTCGGCGACCGCAGGTCGCAGACGAAGTTTTCGAATGGCCTCGACTTCAGTTGCCAGTTCTGGTGCGGACAGCAGAAACTGTTGCCAAAGCGCATCGCTGTCGCTGGTTTGATTTTCACCCATCGCCAGTAGCAGTCGTCCGACGTTGTCTGCGTAATTGCGGGCCTGTGTCGCGTGAGGTGCAGAAGTTGCAGAGAAACGAAAGCGTCCCAGAGAACTTGCAAAATGACGCCCGAACGACATCTGCACGGACAGAGGTACGCCGGCTGGTATGGGCTCTTTTAGAACGAATACGGCCACATGCCGTTCGCCCTGGCGTTCATGCACGGCCCAGCCTGTCTGGACATCTCCATCAATGGCCATCGCCGCAGTAGCGGGACTGTTGCCGAAACGGTTCTTGGCATAAGTTTCCGTGGCGGAGGCGAATGGAAATTCGGCAGTCGAAGTTTTTGCATGCAGCTCTGTCAGATAGAAATCGCCCAGTGTGCCTTCGTAGTAGGTTGTTCCAGGCCCGCGGGCGGGGAGTCGTTCGTCCGGTAAGGCTTCCAGGCGGAGCGAGGTGATTGGTTCATCGATTGCGTTAAACGTGACAAAGTAGTCGTCATGCTTGGCGGTGTCGCCCGATGCGAAAATTGAATCATCGGCTTGAATGGTCAGCGTGGGCAGCGATGCGTGAGCTTCTGCGGGCTTCAGGAACTGCCAGGTGACTGCGTTCATGCGTTCCGATTTCAGCCATTCAGAAAACGCAGCGGCAATTGACTTCTCGCGATCCTGCTCAACCGGCCATTTCTCAGGAAGTGTCCGCTGCAGTTCATCGGCCTGCGCTTGATTGACTTGCCAGCGGTGCTCAAAATCCTTGTCGGGTAATTCGAGTGAGGGCTCATCAGCGTTATTCAGAAACGCCATCAGTTGATAATAGTCTCGATGCGTGATCGGATCGTATTTGTGCGTGTGACATTGCGCGCAGCCGGTAGTCAGGCCGAGCCAGGTTGTGCCGGTTGTCGCAACCCGATCGGTCATTGCGTGAAAACGAAACTCCAGTGGATCGATACCGCCTTCTTCGTTCAGCATCGTGTTACGGTGAAACCCGGTGGCGATGCGCTGTGACGGAGTCGCATTGGGTAACATGTCTCCTGCTAATTGCTCAATCGTAAACTGATCGAAGGGCATATCAGCGTTGAGTGCGTCGATGACCCAGTCACGATAGGGCCAGATCGATCGATCACGGTCTTTTTCGTAGCCATTTGTGTCGGCATAGCGCGCGAGGTCGAGCCAGTGGCGAGCCCATCGTTCACCGTATGCCGGCCGCGCCAGGAGATCCTCAACCAACGCATGCCATTCTGTGTCATCGATGACAGTCGAATAAACACTGTCGTCTCCGGTCGTTTCCGGCATCAGTCGTGCAGCCCAGTCATCGGCTTCCGTGACTGTGGGAGGCAAACCGATGAGATCCAGGAACAAACGACGAATCAGTGTGTACACGTCAGCCTGTGGCGAAGGAACAAGTCCATGCTGCTGTTGAGCCTGCAGCAGAAACTGGTCAATTTCGTTTTCAGGCCAGCCAGCCACCTGCGGCGCATCAGCCTGCGGCGGAACTGGCTTCGACGGCGTCACAAAGGCCCAGTGCTGATTCCAGGTTGCTCCGGACTTCACCCACCGGACCAGCAACTGACGTTGTTCGTCCGAGAGATTTTTTTTCGATCCGGGCGGCGGCATCTGCATGTCCGGGTCACTGGACAAAATTCGTGTGACAAGTTCACTGCCGTTCGTATCGCCGCGTTTGACAATCGCATGGTCATCACGAATCTGAAACAATCCCTCTTCCGTGTCGAGCCTGAGATCCGCTTCACGTGACTGTTCATCCGGCCCGTGGCAGCTGAAACAGAGGTTGCTGAGGATTGGGCGAATGTCTCTGGAAAAATCAGGATCCAGAGAAACGGGCTGCGGATTCTGGGCGCACGCGTTTATGCCATTGCCAGCAACATTGATCGCCATGATCAGGAACAACACGATGGGATCAATGTATGACTTCCGATTTTGTGTTCTCATCAAATCTGCCGCAAGATCAATCGTTCGCAACGCGGCACACATTCACCAGCGACTTTCTACTGGAGACGGTGCCCTGTGAGGTGTAGCCGGATTCTGCGGATTTCAGAAATCTGTCGCAGGCTGGTGACGATTCGCAACACCGGCGAACGTCTCATTTGGAATCCGGCAGGCAGTAAGTATACCGGAACATCGTCAGCGTTGCGACGAAATTCGATCCCGGCACTCTTTGCGTTCCGCTCCGGCTGATCGTCCTCGGTTGGTGATGGTGCGCTTTCTGTTTCTCGAAAAGGCGGAGCGTCTCCTGGAGATGGCGTATCATGCCCTGAACCTGCTGCGAATTGATCAAGTCGTTACGCGCGCCCTGGTTGTGATATGCCGGGTTTGCTGATCGCCGAGGTCGAAACGCCCCGCCGGAACACTACTTTGCTGCACGGGCTGCGCGGATATGGTTGTGGCAGTCGAAGCAGCGTTTTGTGGCGTCGAGCCACTCCAGCTGCGCTGACGCAAACTCAGATTTTTGAGCGGCTTCATCAAGACGTTTTACGGCACTGCGAAACGTCTGCGTATGTTCCCGATACTCAGGGTCCACCAGAACCTGCCAGACTTCTGCTTTGCTGAGTTCTGTCAAGACTCCCGCTCCTTCATGGACCAGATCCTTGTCCTCCGTTGCCAGACCTTCCAGCACTTTGGAAGTGGCTTCCAGCTTCTGGCGCATGCTATGTTCGATCGGACGTTTTCCAGACTGATCCTGCGCACCAGCGGGCCAGGTAAGCCAGCCTCCGATGGCAATACACGCGGCAAGTAGTGTGAGTCCGGGAATGACAGTATGACGGATATTTTGCGAGCGGTTCATTGTGTGTTCCCTGATTCCGGATGGCAGGACGTGGCTCGTTCAGCACGAACCAGCCGATGACGAATCAAGCACTTCGCAATTCGTGTTCCAGGACGAGTTCAAAGGAGGATTCAGGCGAATTTCCATACCGCCGAATCAAGTTTACCAGGCA
>JAGQQS010000357.1 GCA_020426105.1 Planctomycetaceae bacterium | reverse complement strand
CGCGACGTTTTTCGATGCGTTCCAGCTGAGCATTTCGCAGCGCATCGGCTTTCGATTTTCCGGCGGCGAGTTCTTCGAAGAATTTGCTCATCAAAAGGGCGCTGTCTCGATCGGGAACCTGCCACAGCGTTGATACGACGGCTTTTGCTCCCGCGAGTTGAAATGCCTGCCGCAGTCCAGCGACTCCTTCACCGTTGCGGACATCGCCAATACCCGTTTCGCAGGCGCTTAACACAACCAGTTCTGTTCCGCGCAGATCAATGCCGGTGATTTCGAGGCCTGTGAGAATTCCGTCATCATCGCCCACTGCGGTGTCCCGGTTGTTACAACCAGACAACAGCAACCCGCAGCGGAGCAATGGGTTTTCGAATTGCGCGCCTGCCGCTTCAGTTGTTGCTGCACTTTTGCGCTGCGATCCTGTAGTCGATGGCTGTTCCTCCTGATCGTCGTGTTGGGCGGGGAGGAAAAATCCATGCGTTGCAAAACTCACCACCGCCGGCTTCTTCAATGCCTTCGCGACACGTTCCAATGCATAGCTTTCCTTGTACAGTGTTGACTTCTTTCCGGCGTACTTTTCCAGATTGGGTTGAATGGCCAGCGCTTCAATTGCTGTGTTTGGCAACGCTGACGCCTTCGGCAACAGGCTCTTCGCACTGAAAGCTCGTGTTGTTGCGTCGTCTGATTCAGGGATATTTTTGAACACGGCTTCAATGGAAGCGCGTTTTTCCCGCGCTGCCAGGTCGAAAAGCGGGTTGGCAAGAATCACAGGCGCACTCAAAGCGCCGGAATGAGCCGGCGACAGGAGGTTCCGGCTGCTGATGACCGACTTCAACGAGTATCGCTCAACCAGAAACTCATCTTCTGCGACAGGAAGTGCGTTCCATGGCGCCAGCCAGAGCGTGCTGTCCGGACAGACTATAATTTCCTGAGCCGCGCCGAGATGGGGTTCGAGCGGTTTCCAGATCTTTGCTGACAGCGAATTCAAATCCGTCATCAGCGCCTGAGTAGCTGCATCTTCTCCGATCTCCCGAAACGCCGTTCCTGCCGCAGCAACGTTTTGAATAGCCGTGCGAACAGCAGTAACCAAAACATCAATCTCGGAGGCGAGGCCCAGATCAATACAGATTATATTGCGATCTTTTTCCTGCGGAATGACCCATGCCGCATAGTGATCGTCCAGCCAGAAGCGGTCCCCGTATTTCGTATGGAAGTTATACACGCTCACTCGAGCTATATCGACCAGGACCGATCCAGCAGGAAGCGCCCCGCGAATCTGTTGTGAGGTGACCCAGAGGCTGTTATCGTCAGCAGAGGCGCTGAGTTCTATTCCCAATTCACGTGCCAGACGTTGTTCGTCAGCGGTCAGTCTTGCTACGAGTTCGCGCTTCTGGTCCTGTTTCTCCGGTTCGGATGCTGCCATGGCGAGTGCGGCAAGTTGTTTACGGACTTGCCGCCACTCCTTGAATGTTATTTGACTGGTGTCGGCGATGCCCTGTGCGGCGAGGTTCTGCTTAACCAGAGCTTCCTGCGCCACGGCTTTACCGTTTGCGAGCCATGTTGCGGAGTAGTCAGCGAGCTGAATATTGTGTGGGTCATCGATGGCCAGAGAAAGTGCGTAATGAAGTCCTTTCTCATAATCCCTCGAAAGATAGGTTAGTTGTTCAGCTTCTGAAAGCAGAGGTAACGTGCGGTTAACGTGGATTCGCGTCCGACGGCGAATCTGATCCATACCGATGAGAGCGGCGTCTCGATCATGCTCCGCCTGCTGAAGGACCAGATTTTGCAGAAAAGTGATTGTGGTCGGATGTTCCGGTCCAAGCACTTTTTCGCCGATCTGGACCGCCCGTTCCAGTGCCGCGAGGGCTTGTTCAGTTTTTCCCTGATTTCGGGCGACAAGGCCGATGTCATTCCATGCCCGGGCGGTCGAAGAATGTTCATTTCCGTTGGCCCTTTCTGAAATTCGGAGAGCTCGCATGAGCAGAGGCTCCGCCTCAGCGGCCCGGCCGGCGAATGTCAGAAGATTTGCCAGAGAATTCAGCATCCCTCCTGTATCGGGGTGGTCGGGGCCGGAAACGGATTCCGAAATGCGAATCGCTTCACGATAATCCTGTTCGGCACTGGTGGTTTCTCCCTGTCGATACAGAACACCCGCGAGGTTAGCCAGACCTCGGGCCGTCATCGGGTGGTTTTTGCCGAAGATGTCTTCCGTGATTTTCAGACTGCGGCGGTACAACGATACTGCTTTTGCGTCGTCGCCCATTTTCGTACTGATGGCTGCCAGGTTGTTGAGGGACGTTGCTGTGGCCGGGTGCCGCTCGCCAAAGGCGGCTTCTGTCACCTGTAGCACCTGTTGCAGGGCTGCCAGAGCCTGCGGCAAGTTGCCCATTGCCTGATGAGTGAGTGCCAGATTATTCAACGCCGTTGCGGTCAGTCGATGCGTTGGTCCGAGCGTAGTTTCAAGAGCCTTGAGCGCCTGCTCATGCTGAGCCAGCGCTTCAGAGAACGAATCCTGTCGCTGAAGCACTACACCGAGATTCATGCGACTTTCGGCAATGGCCGGGTCGGTTGGTGGCAGGCAGGCTTCACGAATCTTCAGAGCTCGACGAAATGCGGCCTCTGCTTTGGGCAGGTCTCCCTGCATTTCATAAAGACCTGCCAGGTTGTTTACCGTGACCGCGACACGCACATCACTAGTCCCAAACGCCTTCTCCTGAATCCGAAGCGCTCGGGCGTAAAAGGATTCCGCGTCCACGTACTTCGCCTGACTGTCGCAGGCCAGGGCGAGGTTGCTCAGTGAAACAGCCAGTTCCGGGTGATCGGCGCCGTACGCTGCTTCTGCTCCAGAGATGGCCCGTCGGAGTGCGACTTCCGCCAGGGCAAACTTTCCAAGCTCGAAATAAATCGTTGCCAGGTTGTTCAGCTTCTGGACTGTGGCGGGGTCATTGAGCCCTCGATGTTTTTCCAGAATCTCTGCTACTCGCTGTCGCAGAGGCACGGCGTCTGCGAAACGTCCGGTCAGTTTGTAGAAGCCAGCCAGGTTATCCAGCGAATCCACGATTCGAGGATCCTCCGGACCAAACACGGATTCGAGCAGTGCCAGGCTCTTTCGAGCAGGTTCGATCGCCTCTGCAACCTTACCTGCCTGAAACAGACGCATATATTCTGCTCCAAGTTCGTTGGACGAATTGAGCTTCTGTTGATTTGCGGGGGAAAGTAATGACTCACTTTCTTCGCCACGGGTCGCCACACCGGCAAGCAGGCAGATAATCAGGCCGCTCAGAATTTGATTTCGCATCGTACGGAGTGCCCTAAAATTTGCTGCCAGAGCCGAATCGGATTGATGCTCGATAGCCATTCCGTCGGTCGAGTGGACAAAATGATCCAACGAGAATAGTTTTCCGGATACGACACACTACCGTGTCTCTATCACCAGTGTTTTCTTGACGATGGGCGACTTTCCTGACGACGCACTCTCGTGGACGTACCGGTCGGAGATGTTTTTGCCTTTGTAGTGAATGCCCGGCGCGAACTCCTTGTCGCTGGCAAAGACCGTGATCAGTTCCTGGCCCAGCGTCGGTTTCACGGTCAACGATCCTTCTTCCGGAAAGCGTGTCTCACTGCCAGCCTCAAGTTTTGTCCCCGCTGGAATCAGCGACAGTTTTTCCCCCTTCGTGCCAGTGCCGATCAGTTCGATGAATACCGGAAGTTTTCCGTTGTTTTTCACAATGATGTTGATCTTGTCCCCGGCCGCAAAAAACCGGCTGCCGCGGGTTGTTGTGATTGTGACATCGGGCCCAAGTCCCAGCGGGGCGTAATCGTTGCGTGAAACAGCGTCCAGCGGGATGACAGGTTCGCCGAGTCCTAATTCCCGGACAATCTGATCAAAATCATCTTCCCAGGTATCACGCCGAACTGCGCCTTTGGCGGCCAGCGGCAGCAGACCCAGACTCGCAAACTGGCGGCTCCGGAAAACAGCAGCCATATCGCTGGCGTCGGCCAGTCCCAGTTCGCCGGAGACGGTACTGAGACTTAAGGGATCCTCCAGAAATCGCCGAGTGACGGGCGTTAATGGTTCGTTGTCCTGAGGATGACCGAGCACTTTCTGCATCGCGTCCAGAAATCGATCGCCATCCTTTTTTAACAGTGCTGCCAGTTCTTCCTGAGGCGGATACAGATCCAGAACGTCGCGTTTGCTGAATGTCAGATTCCCTGGCAGCTTTTCCACAGCTGGGCGTACCGCATCTTTAAATGTTTTCATGCCCCGGTCATGACAACGGATACACGAGAGTCCGTTGCGGACGACTTTATCTTCCGCAAACTTGTCGGTGACAATTTCGGTCGGACCTGCGTTGATGCGGCGGCCGATGCCGTCGGCCAGATAATAACCCTGCAGTCCGTTGGGAAGACTGAAGATCATTTCGCCGCCGACGCCGTGCAGATTCAGCGGGTCCCGAAAGATATTCTCCGCACCTTTGTTGGTCGCATAGTCGATGGATTTCCAGTACGAACCCTGAGGCGAAGGATAGCGTTCCGCGGCTCGATTGTTGCGGGAGACGCCGGAAAGCACCACGGCACCGCGCGCAACTTTGTGATGCTTCAGGTCGTCGGCTGCATCGACTCCGATGATTTCCTTCTCCAGATCGGCAACGTTGAACGGCATCTGCATGATGTCATGGTACAGAAAAGGCTGAGTCGCCACGCTGCAGAACCAGTCGGTTCTGAGTACCGGAATCTGTCGTACCATTCCTGCAGGTTTCATGAACTCCGTGACAAGTCGGCGATACGTTTCAGAATCGTCGTAGCCGATCCCGTAGGGATATTCCAGCAGCAGCAGGTCATACAGGGTCAAAGAAGCTTTGGCCGCGACAAACGAATCCTCCGCCTGCAGCTTGTCAGCGTGCCAGCCGAGTTTCCGCACATCCACAGCAAATACCGAGGCTGTTTCGCCATCGACCGTTTCCACCATCACCGGATCCCGTTCATACGTCAGGTGATTGACGGCTTTAGCGAGAGCATCACGCTGCAGATTCAGTTCTTCGCGCGTCGCTCCGCGTATGAGCAGATGATTGCAGCTGAAATACCGCATGTGCTTTGCTGTTGCTTCGGGCAGGGAACGCTGATGGGCCAGAATCTGCTTCAGCACATATTCCACCCCGACCACTGCAGAGAACGCGGCTTCGCGGGACTCTTCCTGGGGTGCCTGTACATCCGCGGGAAAGGGTGACGCTCCCTCTGCGATCCAGCGCCGAATCTTGTCAATTTCGTCTGCGGGAACCTCAGGCAGATCCTGCGGCATGCGGATTGCCTCATCTGTTGTTGTGAGCACCTGCATCAATCGTGACTCATCGGGAGCACCTGCTTTCACGATCTCCGCTTTGATCATCGAGGCTGCATCAAGGATGTCAAAGTCTGTTGATGATGCCTGAGCGTTGTGACAGTCGGCACAGCGGCTGCGGAGAATCCCTTTGACTTCGGTGAGCTGCACCGAATCGAGCTCTGCGCGCAGAAATGTACACGATAACAGACTGAATGTGCCGACCGCTGCGTGCAGCAGAACAGACCGAAAATAGAATGATTGCAGAGAGTTGGACATGAGTTGGCCCTGACTGTGCGACATGATAGGGTGAGACAGGGTTGCAGCCTGTCGTATGCTGTAAGAACCTGGCATCGTTGAATCAGAATGGCCAGCGGGAAGCCTGCTCGGCCGGCAGCTTACTTTGCGTTGTAGTACCGGATTGAAGTTGCCATCACCGGCGTGGGTGATCGCTTGAAGGTAACGATGTCAATGGCCGCTTCTGCTTTTTGTCCCTCGACAATCAGTCCGCGAGTTTTGTCCTGTGTCAGCAGCTGATCGAACAGACTTTGTCCCAGCTGCCCACGGCTCTCGGCCGTTTTATCCGGCAGGACGGTCTGGGACTGTACTGCCAGGTCCAGTTCGTCATCGCTGGGAATGGGTTGAGGTTTTGTTTCTTCTTCAAACACAACGACGGAAATCATGCCGACATCGCGTCCGTAATCGATGGTGCGTTTGGCAGAATCTGCATCCGACAGAACACGAAACTCCTGACGAGTGCCGTTATCGATCTGGAAGCCATAGATGCCGAATTCTGTGGAATCGGGCTCCAGAATCCAGAGTCCGGCCTTCAGGTCGGGAGTACGTTCGCGATACAGCGTGTTCTCACCGTTGACGCGAATCAGTACGCCGTAGCGTTTCCGTTCTTTGGACTTGCGACGCACCGACAGAATGACCTGTTCTCCTTCGGCAGGCTCTTTCACAAAGGCCGCTCCGTCGCGAAACTCATAAGGCTGCAGCTTGTTTCCATACCAGATTTCAAACTTGATGGGAGCATCGGATGAGTCCGCCAGCGGATGAGTGGTGGATTTTTGCGGCTCAGATTTTCCCAGTGTCTCTTTACGGACAGCAAGCGCCTGTTCTTTGGCAATTTCCTTCAGCTTCTCATCGTTTGCCGGTTCCGTCGTGGATTTGCTTTCAACTTTTGTTGTGCCTTCGACTTTCTCTTTGTTTTTGTCCTGAGAGTCGTTTTCGGTTTTGGATTCAACGTTGCCTCCATCGAAGAGGCCGCGCGTCGTAAAGCTTTCGCCACTGTCGATCAGATCTTCAAGGTCTGTGGGGACCGTGAGCGAAGCCAAAGGCTGGATCTTCAAATCACTTTTCGAGACGAGCATGATTTCAATATCCATCCTGCTCAGGTCCGCATGGACCTGAGCCACTCCGACGATCAATGAATCGGGAATCACTTCTGTCCTGTCCTGGTGTTTCCATGCCAGCGGGTAAGACTTTGAAAACAGCAGTCGCCGTCCCTCTTCTGTAAGATGGCTGGCGTCTTTGATGGTGTTGGCGACATCGCTGGCCCCGCGTACGATCCCGACCTGCGTGGCGGTTGCCGTTTCGCGGGCTGGATTAGCCAGCACCAGCGCCAACTCCAGTTTCTCCGCCAGCCGCATATTCAGATTGCCGACCGTCGGCGGGAACGGGCCGTCGCCGATACGCACCGCGAATTTTAATACGCCGGTCGTGTGGATCTGTTGTGATCGGAGTTTGGTCAGAATCTCGTGTGCTGTTTTCTGGTACTGCTTTTCCAGTTCGTCCGCAGCAAAGAGTCGCTGGGCCGGCTGCAACAGGCATATCGCGAATACGAGTGTCCGGCAGACCGTTCTGCAAGGGGAGGAAGTTCGCATTGGAGGGCTCCAGTATAAGTGGACGGTACGAATTTTGGATAGAGATTTTCTGATCTTACAGGGCTGATACGACGGCCTGCGTCGCGTCCCGACCGGAACGGCCGACCGAGCTTCAGGGGTACCTGAGTAACACGTTACCGTTCTGAAACCGGCTCATCAAACAGTTAACGACGTCGCTTTCAGAATCTTCCCGAGATTCTAAAAAGCGCGTGAGACAGCCGTTTGGACACCCTGAACGCAGCGGGCCGCAACGAAAACAACCCCGTGGACTAAACCACGGGGTTGTGAGCGAATTCAGGGTGAAGCACGTCAGGGGCTACATTAATTCAGCCGACAACCAGCCGTCCATCAACTGAATCATCGTCACTGTAAGCAGCAGCGTCTTATCACCGGCGGCCTGAACATCAATCGTCGGACTCATTTCACGGCGAATCAGGCGACGCGAGAGAATGCGGCGAATTTGATTGGCCCGGGTGATTTGTTTCAGACGATCCGTTTCTTCTTTGCTGGCGACACCGATCTTGCCGGGTTCGAGCACCACTTTTCCACCCTGCAGCGACATGTCGATCGGAATCGTAATAATCTGCTCAGGAATTTCGTCCTTCCCTTCCTGCAGGACAC
Source organism: Planctomycetaceae bacterium (assembly GCA_020426105.1). Lineage (GTDB taxonomy): Bacteria > Planctomycetota > Planctomycetia > Planctomycetales > Planctomycetaceae > SXXK01. Next base: position 3,281 of record JAGQQS010000357.1, on the reverse strand, counting down.
CGGCCCGCAGTACGAGGGTGATCTGATTATTTTCGAAATGCACACGGATCGGATCGCTGTTGCTGAAGACAAATGATGTTGGTGGCTCCGGCTCGGCATCTTTTTCAGCGGGCTGAGGAACCCCATCCGTGAGTTTGATGGGTCGCTGAAACAGATCGGTCAGGGCAATTTCGAGTTCTCTTGCCAGATCTTTTTCAAGGATTGTTCGTCCCTGAAGTCCCAGAGCATCAATCGCATTATTCAGAGCGCTTTCATGCAATTGCACGGCTGCACCCGTTGCAATCAACGCGGACGGGGGCTGGAGTGATCCACCCAGCCGCGACACGCCGATCGTGCGTGTGCTAAGCGCCATGTGCGTATTACTGGAACGGGCGCTGGTACTGTCCGGACCGACGCCACGTCGTTCCAGCGACGCCAAAACCTGGTTAAGTGTGCTGTTGGCTGTTGAGAACTGCTGATTCGACTCGCTTTCGAACTTGGGCAGCGCCGCGTCGCGAATCTTGCGGGCCGTCAGAGCTTCTGACTGGGGCTTACTCTCGGCGATTTTCTGACTGGCAATGTTACGGACGATGCCTCGAATAATCGGAATGCCATCGAACTTTGTGGCAAGTCCTGTCACCTGACTGCTGGTATTCACATCGAAACTTGCCGCCGTACTGGTCACATGCCGCCCGTCGAAGACGACCGATTTATTCATCCAGAAACTGTTGTTTCCTCGCGACCAGATTGTTGCCGGGCTTTTCTGAGCCACGGTGCTGGAATGTACAGTGCCGTTTACATTCAGATCAAACATGGCGCGATCACTGGATGGCTTGATGTCCGCCCGTAAATTGACATTCGTCTGCTGCGAACCCGTCACCCAGGCCCCCATAATGCATTCCGCAATACACCCGGATTCGGTGCGATAGTCGGAGATCACCCGCGACAACAAATCTTCAGAAACCACAAAATGCAGGTTGTGATTAAAGTAATTATCATTGACAACAGATCGCAGTGCTGATGCGGCAGCAGGATGCTCGTTTCGCAGCGTTCGCCATGCCACCCGGGCATTTTCTGCATGTGAACCCAGCTGATCACTTTCATAGCTCAGCAATGACTGGATCAATAAATCAATGTAGTACTTCTGCTCTCCCTGAACTGCCTCCGCAGGACCTGCGTAGTTCGACAGTCGGATTGCTTTTTCAACAGCCACCTTGAGCCGCTGAAGTTGCGGCCTGGAGGCAAATGCCTTTTGATCGGCGTTCATGGCGTCTGACGGAGTCAGATTGTTCGCCACTTGTTTGAGCACGTCGGGGCTGACGTCCGGCTGCTGTAAATCGTTAAGGTGCAAATAAGACACCCATGTCACGCCATTCGCAATCGAGCTCAACCATGCGACTGTCGATGATGCGGCGTTTGTCAGGTCGGCTGTTGATGAAGCGGTGCCGCCCGATGTTGACTGCAACGCTGCAAGCGACGACGAAATCAACGCCACACGACGCTGCAATCGGCGTCGCAGAGAATCCTTCTCAGCAGTCGCTGCCGAAAAATTGTTGGCCAGTGATCGAAGTTCCGCAGCGGCGCGCTGCCGTTCATCCGCCGGTTTTCCGGTATCGAACAGTGTTCGCAGGAACGGCCCCGCTGCCTTCGCCAGATCTGCATCAATGGCTTCGATCGACTCCTCTGTGATATCTGCAGGGACTTTCAATTCGGAAACGTTCGACTCCTGAGTCTCCGACGTCGCCTGCAACGCCGTCGGGAAGACAGTTGAGCTGACAAACAATGACGCTGCAATCGACAACACGCCCGTAGCGCGGCGGACTCGTCGATCAGTCAAAAACAATTTAACGTTCACAGTGTTCCCCTCTTTGTGCCTTCAGACAGAAGAAGGCCTTCGCCGCGATCACTACTTTGTTATCGTCCTGCACGATCGGCAGATCGTCCATTTACAAGACAACACCTATACCCGTCCATTTCGGAAGAGCTCACGCACCCAACGGATGCTTCGCGAAGCTCCCAAAATACCATGGAGTAAACGCAGTCTCAATCGTTAAAGTCAGCGCAATTCCCCTGGTCCGCAAAGTCGATGCGTCGTTATCAGTCACGAGATTATCTAAAAGGCTAAGTCACCAGGACGCCTCAGACTCGTGAATAGGCCGTCAATTCGTGGCGTTTCACAGCCGGATTCTGAGGCTCACACGCAGTATTCGGGCGTTTTCCCGCGTCCGGTCGAGTGATTTGGATTCCCTGCGGGGCCTCAATTCCCAGTTGAACCCGATTTGCCCCGACACTTAAAACAGTCACGCGAATGTTCAGACCGGGGATCAGAATTTGTTCCTGAATTTTGCGGGATAAAATGAGCATGGTTTAACTCCGTTTAATTGCTGCGGTTGACATTGACTGTCAACCTGCGGCCCAAAAAAATGCGAAGAGACGTTCTCTTCACAATCACAGCGATCGCCTGGTCCAGGATTTATTCGAACAGATGTTTCTGCCCGGTAAACGCATCCCGTCCGGCATAGATGTCCCGAGTTCCGTCCGGGATATAAATAATGTCGAGTCGATGCAGGCGGACCACGAGGTTTGAAATCGTCACTTGAGCGCGCATCGCAAGTTCATAGAGTGTGGGCCAGGAGGTCACATCCAGATCCTTAACTGCGGCTCTGATCAACCACTCAGGCATCAGTAATGATGACTGGTAGCGATCGACTGCGCTGCGGACTTCAGGAGAATCCTGGCCAGCGGTGAGTTCACGATAAAGTTCAAAGTAGCGATCATCCCACGCGGCGCGATTGAGAACTTCGACCAGCACATGCCGGTCCATCGCCTGTCGTCGCACGACACTGGGTTGAAGATCGAAGCCCGGCAGTCGAGGATGATGCAGGCTGGTGCGATCGATATCAATGTCCCAGTGTCCGGCTTCGTGTCCAATCGTGCTTCGTTCCAGACCTGGCTTTGACTGAAACAGTTCCAGATGCCGGCTGTTAAGGACGATCCGGCGTTCTTCCGGAATCAGTCCTGCCAGAATCTGCTCACCTGGCTGTTCATCGATTTCGATCCAGTCAAAATCCAGCCCCAGAATCCGCTCGACAATTTTTTCGATCGGTACCGGAAACATCACGGGCTCACCCGTCAGTTGTTCGTACTGACGAATGCGCATGCCAGTGATGCCGTCGATCGTGCGAGTTCGCATATTAGTCAAATCATGGCGTCTCACGAAGAGCACTCCCTGCAACGGTGACGCTCATCTTCGAGCGTTTTCGCGCGATGCCGGAATTGAATCCCGCAGGCGATAAAGTCTT
>JAGQQS010000356.1 GCA_020426105.1 Planctomycetaceae bacterium | reverse complement strand
TGTCGCCGGAAGAAGTCGAATCGCTGATCACATTTCCCATCGAAACATCATTGAATGGTGCGAATGGTGTTGAGGCTGTGCGAAGCTCCTCCGGCGTGGGGATTTCTGTGATTTATGTCGAATTTGGTTTTAATACGAATATTTACAACGATCGTCAGGTTGTCACAGAACGGCTGCAATTGCTGCAAGGACGGCTTCCCGAGGGTGTGACCCCGCAATTAGCCCCGATTTCGTCGATCATGGGGCAGATTCTGATGCTGGGTATGTTCAGCAAGGACGACACGACAGAACCCCTCGAACTGCGAACGCTGGCCGACTGGGTTGTGCGACAGCGATTGCTCACGATCCCGGGTGTCGCTCAGGTCTTCACGATGGGCGGCGGACGCAAACAGTTTCAAATACTTGTCGATCCGGAAAAGCTGTTGCGTTTTGGAGTGTCACTGAAACAGGTCAAAAATGCGGTTATCGAAAGCAATGAAAATGCAACTGGCGGTTACCTCGACCAGCAGGGACCGAACGAATTGCTGGTCAGAGCTTTGGGGCGAGTTCAATCCGTTGAAGACATCGAACAAATCGTCGTCACGATTCGTGAAGGGCGACCTGTGACACTTGCTCAAATTGCAAAAGTCGCCGCTGGAGCGCAGACCAGGCGCGGTGACAGTGCCGCCTATGAACGCACGACGACAGGGGATAGTACAGACAACTGGCTGGGCGGCCCTTGTGTTGTCCTCACAATCAACAAACAGCCAGGTGCAGACACACGTGCGGTGACGGATAATGTCTTTAAAGCAATTCAGGAGCTGAGTGCGTCACTTCCGAAGGATATCAATGTCATTCCCCTGTATTCGCAGAAATCGTTTATTGATCGAGCGATCGAGAACGTCATTGTGGCGCTCCGCGATGGCGTGATTCTGGTGATCATTATTCTGGTGTTGTTCCTGATGAATGTACGAACGACATTTATCACATTGACAGCCATTCCCTTGTCACTCGTAATGACAGCACTGGTATTCGCAATGACCGGCATGTCGATCAACACAATGACTCTCGGTGGTTTGGCAGTGGCATTGGGAGAGCTCGTGGATGATGCCATCGTCGATGTTGAAAACATCTACAGGCGACTCAACGAGAACCGCCATTCCTCTACGCCGAAACACCCGCTGCTGATCGTCTATCAGGCAAGTACGGAAGTTCGAAACTCAATTGTGTTCAGCACAGTCATTGTCTGTATCGTGTTCATTCCTCTGTTCGCGCTGACAGGCATGGAAGGCCGCTTGTTTGCTCCGCTGGGCATCGCATATATCGTTTCGATCGCGGCATCACTGCTGGTATCGCTCACCGTCACTCCGGTGCTGTCGTATTTGATGCTGGGGCGATCGCAAACGCTGGAACACGCTGCCGATGGCTTTGTGCTGCGATCGTTAAAGGCTGTCGCCAGCCAGGTTATTCACTTCAGTCTGATATATCCGCGGTTAAATCTGACGGTCGTGGCACTTGGCGTGCTGATCTCTGGCGTGTTCGTGATGAATCTGGAGCGTGACTTCCTGCCGCCATTCAACGAAGGTTCAATCCAGTTGAATGTCGTCCTGCCGCCGGGAACTTCGTTGACCGTCTCCAACAGTATTGCCGCCAAATGCGAACGCCGACTGATGCAGGTACCCGACGTGATGCGTGTGGGCCGAAGAACGGGTCGAGCGGAACTCGACGAACACGCCGAAGGCGTGAATACCAGCGAACTAATCATCGATCTTGATCCCGGTTCACATCGCACTCGAGAAGAGCAGATCACCGAAATTCGTGAAGCCATGGCCGATATACCGGGCGTCGTCTCCGCGGTCGAACAGCCGATTTCACATTTGATTTCTCATATGCTTTCCGGCGTGAAAGCTCAGATCGGCATTAAAATCTACGGCGACGACCTCGACCTGCTGCGTCGCAAAGCTCAGGAAATGGAGCAAGCGGTCAAATCTGTTCCCGGCGTCGCGGACCTGATGCTGGAACCGCAGGTTTTGATTCCGCAACTGCGAATTGAACTGCGTCGCGACAAATTGGCGCTCAACGGTCTGACGGCCCGCGATGTCAATCAGGTCATTGAGACGGCTTTGAACGGGGTTGTGGTGTCGGAAGTCCTTGATGGACAGCGAACTTTTGACCTGGTGGTACGCTTTGACCAGCAGGACCGCGAAAACCTGGATGTGTTGCGACGTTTATCGATCGAATTGCCGGAGGGAGGAACCGTTCCGCTGGAATCTGTCGCCAACATCTACGAAGCGGGCGGCCCGAACACAATTAACCGTGAAAACGTCCGCCGTCGTATCGTGCTGCAGTGCAATGTCAGCGAACGCGGTGTTGTGGACGTGGTGACAGAGATCCAGCAGAAGCTCGCACCGATCGCAGCCACGTTGCCAGCCGGTTATTTTGTCGAATATGGCGGGCAGTTTCAGAGTCAGAAGGAGGCGAGTCGAATTCTGGGCATTCTCTTCTTTGTCTCCCTGGTCGGAGTGTTCCTGACTCTGTTCGTGATGTTTCGTTCTGTCAATTTGAGTCTTCAGGTCATGGCCGCGCTGCCGATGGCATTCATTGGAAGTGTGTTCGCTCTGGTATTCACAGGGCAGACGCTGACGATTGCGGCCATGGTCGGGTTTATCTCTTTGGCCGGCATTGCCTCGCGGAACGGGATTCTGTTGCTGAATCACTATCTCCATCTCGTAAAGTTTGAAGGTGAAACCTGGTCACACTCCATGATTATTCGCGCTGGTCTGGAACGACTGGCTCCGGTCCTGATGACGGCTCTCACCGCCGGCATCGGGCTGGTGCCGTTAGTGTTGGCGGCTGGCGAACCAGGAAAGGAGATTCTGTATCCCGTCGCGACCGTGATTCTTGGCGGAGTCATCAGTTCGACACTCCTGGATTTTTTCGTCCATCCCGCACTTTTCTGGCTGTTCGGTTTGAAGGAAGCGCAACGGGTTGTCAATGAATCAATGGAAGAAATTTCTTTGGTGGAGCCTCACGAGGAAATCCCGCATTCCCCGAATGCGTAGTAATCGCTAGCCGTGCGGTCAGTCGCAGTTCAATTTTGCATCATTATTAAGGTCCGATCGACCGTTTTTCCCGAAGGAGTTCAACATGGTACATATTCAGTTTTCCCTCCGACCGCGGAGAGTTCTTTGCCTGCCGATGACGGGCGTTGCCATGTTTTGGCTGGCAGGGTGTGCTGAGTCAGGTTCGAATCCGTCGCAAGGCACGAATAATGCCACGACTCTGACTGACGCACCGCAGGAATCCGACGCGCACGCCGAGCATGCGCACCCCAGTGAAGGACCACACCACGGCGATCTGGTGGAACTGGGAAATGAGGAATTTCATGCCGAAGTGGTACACGCGGAAGGCGGCGTGGTTTCCGTCTATATTTTGGACAGCGTCGCAAAGGCTGCCGTTCCGATCGACGCCACAGAGCTGACAATTAATATCGCTCACGATGGCCACGCTGAACAGTTTAAACTGCCTGCAGATCGGGACGCGTCGGATCCGGACAGTAAGTCTTCGCGATTTTCACTCAAAGACGAAGAACTTGCGTCGGACCTCGACAGTCACGATGCCACCGCAAGGCTGGTTGTTACGATCAGTGGAAAGTCGTATTCAGGCAAGATTGCTCACAGTCACGGCGCTGAACACAACCATGATGAAGCGTATAAGTAGTATTCGTTGCCACGCGTAACCTGCCACAGCAGACGGCGGCCCCAAGACTTGCGTCGGCGCTCTGGCTATCGAACTCAAGCTGGGTTGATTCCAGGCCATCGACAACGGCCGGATGGTATATTAAGCACTCCTGGTCCGATCATTCGAACCAGGAGTGCTTGCTTGTCGCACTGTGATGATCACAGCAGGTTGACCACCTTGTCGGCCAGACCCTTCTCACCAGGAATGATGTTGAGCTTTCCAGCTGAGGCGATCTTTTCGAGAACTTCCAGTTCCCGCAGATGCATCAAAACCGGGTTGTCCGCCAGCAGTTTGGCCGTGTTGGCCTGGGACCGCATGGCAGCCGTTTCCTCACGTCGCGAGATCAGATTGGCCTCGGCAGCCTTGCGGGCTTCCGTGACCTTATTCATCAAATCCTTCATATCACCCGGCAGAATCACATCCCGAGGGGGAGAACGTTGGAGGGAGAACGTTGGGGACACAGCATGATAGTTGACATTCCGCGAGGAATGAATTGTATCTGCGGACATGCGGGGTATTCGGGTGTCGTGAGTTTTCCAGAAAGCGGTGGCAAATCATGGCTCGACTTGCGCGTGTGGAAGTGTTGGCGGCGGATGAAATTGCCATCGTGCATGTCACGAATCGCGTGGTGCGTCGCTATTTTTTGCTGGGAAATGACCCGGTTACCGGGAAGAATTTTGATCACCGCAAACGTTGGCTGGATGAGCAGTTGATTCATCAGGCTCGCCATTTCGGCATTGATTTACTCTGCC
>JAGQQS010000355.1 GCA_020426105.1 Planctomycetaceae bacterium | reverse complement strand
TGTGCAGGACTCGTCGCCTCGTCCACGACGACTGTTGTCCACTAAGACTGGTATGGCAGAATCATGTTGCCGCTCGCCTAACATCACGCCGCTTTAAAAGCCCGGGCATTCGCCGCCCACTGAATCCACTCAGTAACTTCCGTAAGATCCGGTATCTTGCCGTTTCGGATGATACGTTCACCTTCTCTAGTTCTGGAAAACGGTTCGACAATTGCCAGCAGGCTGGCAGGTTTTTTTGCCGCCAGATCTTCGGGAGTTGTAATGCCGCATGCCACCAGAATCTGAGCATCATGGCCTCGCAATTCAGGCACCTGGCACATCATGCGGGACTGCTGCTGCCATTGCTGAATGATCGATGGTGTCAGACGGCGGTGATTCAGCATTTCCGAGATTCGCTCGGGCGTCATGTTCATCAGATCTTCGACTGTATGGATCCCGATGGCTTCCAGCATGGATGCCGTGCGGGGCCCGATGGACGGAGCTTTTTCGATATGACTGACGCGATTCAGGAAGAAACGCAGTCCACCGGACTGTTCAACGGCTTCGGCACCGTCGTTGTCCTGAGCGGTTGCGGTACGCAGCCGGGATGTCTGGCGTCGACGCCGAGCAAGACGGCGGGCTCGACGTTCTTCCACATTGCTATCGCCGCTGATCACACGTCGCCTGCGGCTGATCGTCTGCGTTCCTGCCGGGCGTGCACCGTGGCCCGCAGCGAATTCATGATCGTCCTCGAAATTCGCCGCCGAATCACGGGACATCAGTGGCGTTGCTCCCACAAGGCCGTGATGCAACACTTTGGACGTCGTGCGTGATCCTGGTCGTACGGAAAATCGCGAACGACTGTGTCGAGCTTCGTCGAGAGTTCTTGCGAACTGGCCAAAACGAGCCCAGTTGATCGACTGCTGTCGATCGATCAGACGTCCGCCGCGACGGTGGCGACTTCCTGATTCCGAACGCTGAAAGTTGGTGACTCGATCGTACACTGTTTCCGGACGCAGGCGGCTGAGTTCATCGACACTGCGAATTCCCGCGGCATACAACAAGGCGGCGTCACTGCGACGCAGCATCGGCACGCGCGTCGTCAGCTCCGCCTGTCCGCACAACGCATGCAATCGGTCAACCGACAGCTGAAATCCTTTCTGACGAGCGGTCTCCTGAAGTTGCGGAACCGTACGGCTCAGCAGATCATCAATTGTCAGAATCCCGGATGTTCTTAAAGCTTCCAGCTCTCCCAGCGTGATACCGGCCAGGTCCTCAACTCCGTGATCCACTTCGAGGTAGAACAGCCAGTTTGTTCCGTTGGGATGGAGCTCAGGTTCTGTTGGAGCCGGCTGCACAACGGGCGGGGCGACAATCTGTCGGATTTCCACGGGTGGCTCAACATAGGCATGCAGGACCGGCGGTGGAGTGAGGGGCGTCGGCACGATGGTGACAGGTTTCGGAAGTTCGACTCGACTGTCAAAGTTCCGCACATCTGCGTTGAAACGCGCGAAAAGATCACGCACGTCCTTCTGGCAAGTGAAGAAGAGAATCTGTTGTCCCCGCTGTGCCAGTTCAGTCAACAGTCTCACTGCCGCGTTTGCTCGGGCGTCATCCGATGCAACGAAAACGTCGTCGAGTATCAGCGGTACGGGGCCCTGTGTCTCCGCCCGCACCTGAATCAACGCCAGACGCAGTGCGAGACCCACCTGATCACGCGTTCCGCGGCTGAGCTGCTGTAATGCCAGTTCTTCTCCGGTATGATTCGTCTGAACAAAAATTCGATCGGGCAAACTGGCTGAAACACGCCGGCATTCACCATCTGTCAGACGCTGCACGAACTGCGACGCCAGATCGAGTACTCTGGAATGACTTCGTGCCTTGAGCCGCTCGATGACTTCTCTCAAACTCGATTCTGTCCGATCCAGCTGTCGTCGATGATCTTCGAGGAGCGCGATCTCCGCGTCCAGCTGAGCGATTTGCGACCGCAGTGCGTCGAGTTGCTCGAGCGTTGCTGTTCCAACCAGTTCCTGCCGCAGACGTTCAAGGAGGATTCGTTTGCCATTGCGAGTCTCCTCAGCGACACCGCGTTCAGCCAGCAGTCTGAGACGTTCCGCGCGAAGACGCTCAAGCTGTGACTCAACTTCAGCCACAGTGCGAAAGCCGGACAGCCCCTGGCTGCCGGAGCCGTTCAGTTCCTGATGTCCCGTGAAGCGACAGGCCGGATTGTGCTTTGGCAGAGCCGTCTCGGCCAGCACGTTCTCAGCGCGAGCCAGCTCAGCTCGCAGGCTGGTAATTTGCGCGTTCAGCAGGGATTCCATCTCGGCTGCGTCTGCACTCGTCCGCTCCGCAATCGTTTTCTGCAGCGACTCGACGTGCTGAGTGGTTGCCTGCTCGGACTGACCAACGTAGGCGCAAAGCGCTGCAACTTCGTTGCGGAGCTGCCGGATTATTTCGGTATCCTGATGACGTTCCGACTCAGGATGGACGGAACTCCGATGCCGTTCCGTGAGCGTCTGAGTTCGTTCTTCAAGGCGCGAGACAATGGCGCGGATGGTTCTGGCGGACTCCGCCGGCCGCAGGTATCCGGTGTCGGGTACGGACTTTGTCACTCGTTCTCGTTCAATCAATCCTCGAATCTCGCGCCAGCGGTCCAGACGAGCCGTGACGGTTCTGATTTCGCCTTCAATGGTCTGGCGGTTGAGTGGCAAAATGTTGCGGCGCCGCAATTCAATCAGCAGTTGTTCCAGTCTGAGAATCTCAGCGTCGATTTCACGGAGCCGTAGATCGATGCGTTCGATACCTGCCGTCGCAGCGTCAATCTCACGGACGAGTTGTTCAATTCGCAACGGCAGATCAGCGGCGGGCCGACGCAGGGCCGCGATGTCATTCTGCAAATCACCCTGTCGGCGGCGGAGTTCAGAGATGCGATGGACAATGCCACCCTGAACGCTGTTGCCGTCACGATCACGAATCGTCTGAACCAGGGCTGCTTCCGCCTGACGCAGTTCCGGATCAATCTCGCCACGTCCGGACTCGGACTCCAGACACAGACGCGTCAACAACTCGAAACGTTCCGCTTCGGCGTATCCGACGGTGAACACTTCGCGGAAAACGTCTTCCGTCACCCAGGCGGGCAGTGAATTGCCCTGTGAGAAAACTGCCTGCCGATCAAACTCATCCGTTTGCGTGAATTGCTCAGCACCAGCAGCCGAGCAGGACCGACGCAGTGTCCGAATCCCGCCAGGCGTCTGGACCCGGGCATGCCCCGATTCCGCCTTCAGCTCTGACTGTGTCCACGGCGTATTGTGTCGGTAACCGTACAGCAGACCGCGCAGGAAGCGAACAAAGGTTGATTTTCCCGAGCCGTTCGGGCCCCAGAATACGGTGATTCGCGGCGATAGCCTCTCGATCGTCACGCTGTTCAATGTACCAAAACGATCAATTTGCACGTCCATGAGTTGCATCGTTGAAATCCCTGGTTGAAATGTAGGGCTCTGAAAATTCAGTACAGGTTTAGTCCGCCGTAAAATTCCTATGCGACGCGACGCAGCAGATCAAGTCCGACTGCTGCTTCGCTTCCCGCCCCGATCGGAATGCCGACAGAATCGCTGTCACCTGTGCGACCATGCGGGCTGAATTTAAGAATCCTTTCCCGGACAACGGCGGTGAATTCTCGCGCGGCGATTGCAGGATGTCGGCGGGCGTCCACCGTGGTGCTGTCCGAAAATCGAATACGATAGGGCCACGCACCGGAATGACCCGCGTGCAGACGGCTGCGAAGATCTTTCAGTAGTTCGAACTCATTCAATGTTTCCGTCGTCGCGCCCGACAGCGCCAGGTGGCCATCAATGATCCATTCAACGACAGTCGTACGACGACCATTTGATGACAGCGAACGACTGCGTTCGTTGAGGAGCTCTCCAAGCTGTGACGCTGCAGTTCCCTCGCGACATGAGATCAGTTCCTGAGCAAAGCGAATCACGTCCGTGGCACATGACCGGGCAGTGAGCGTCTGTCGAGTCAGGTCCGCTTCCACAAGTTGACAGCCGAAACTGCCTCGCTCCATCGGCCCGATGGACTGCGGACAACCGGCGGAAAGCTGCAGCAGACGATCGTGAGCCAAAGCGACACCGTCAACGGTGTCACAGGTGTGTGATGGTGCCAATGAAGGCACGGCAACGTAGGCCAGATCGGCCTGCGGGCGATATCCGTTTTCCATGCCAACCTGAATTCCGAGCCCCCCGGGCCGCCCGGCCGTCGTCACTTGCGAAACACTGCATTCGATGCGTTCCGGACCGCTGGACCACACATCCAGCCGCCTCCCAGGGGCGACGAGGATGGCGTCAAGACTCCGAAGTGCCGCATGATCCGATTCCGGATGACCGGCGAGCACCAGTCGAATTCCATGTTCTTTGAGTACCTGAGTCTGGCCTTTGAGCCATGTGACCGCGAGGTCCAGATCCTGGCTGGATTCCGTCAGCCGCCCGGCAATCAACAATAAGTGGCACCGCCCGGCAATCGCTGCTTCGATCACGTTTGTGACGGCAGTCCGCACTGCAGAACCCGCAACTTTCCGCAGCCAATCCGGACTGTCCGCAAGCCCGACAACGGGGGAACCCAACCGCAGAGAGTCGGTATGTAAGAATCGAATAACAGACATCCATGTCTCCCCGTGCTTAAAACACAGCAAAAATCCGGCGCAGTCCATCGCGTGCGGATCAAACGCATGCGAATCTAGTTGATTCCCCCGGAAATGCCTAGAGCAGTTCGGCAAAATCTGCCGGACGCTGTTCTTCCTGCGTCAAAACTGCCGTTGCAGATGTCCGTTCCGCATCAGAAAATTGGGTGTAGTGGACGAGGCGACGAGTCCCGGTCAGCCCTGCAACTGCAGGGACTCGTGGCCTCGTCCACTACGGAACTGCAGGGACTCGTGGCCTCGTCCACTACGGAACGGCGGGGACTCGTGGCCTTGTCCACTACGGAACTGCAGGGACTCGTGGCCTTGTCCATTACGCAACGGCGAGGACTCGTGGCCTCGTCCACTACGGAACGGCGGGGACTCGTGGCCTCGTCGGCTGCGATTCATCTGCTTTTTTGATGTCGACAAAGTGCTTGCGTCGGAAAGTCAGGAACTTCACAGCTCGATGGTTTTCGATCCTGTGAGATTTCGTTAACGTACCATCCCAATTCGCTCAGAGGATTTCTTACGAGCGGACTCCCACCCTCTCCACCGTCTCCCGGAGATTATGATAGATGCTCATCAAAACAAATTTCATGCGCGTGGTTTTCTGTGCAGTTTTCGTCGCGGCAGGCAGTGTGACCGCTGATGCTGAGGTTCCAGAAGGTTTTCACGCGATCTTCAATGGGCAGGATCTTTCCGGCTGGCATGGTATGCCGCATTTTGATCCGCGGGATCTGGCAAAAATGACGCCTGAGATTCGAGCGAAACAGATTGCGGAATGGACCGAGGACTCCCGGAAGCACTGGACGGTCGAGAACGAGGAACTCGTCAATGACGGACACGGCGCTTATCTGGTGACCGACGGAGAGTATACCGACTATGAATTGCTGATCGATTACAAGACAGTTCCCCTGGCTGACAGCGGGATTTATTTGAAAGCCAATCCGCAGGTGCAGATCTGGGATTATACCGAAGAGGCGAAGTTCAATATCGGAGCCGACAAAGGTAGCGGCGGGCTGTGGAACAACAGCGCAGGCGCGGCGGGGAAGGATCCGTCCGAGCTCGCTGACAAACCCTTTGGTGAATGGAACAGCTTTCGTATCCGGCAAATTGGCGCGCGAACGAGCGTCTGGCTGAATGGCAAACATGTCGTGGACAACGCGATTATGGAGAACTATTTTGATCGCGAAAGCCCCCTGTTTGCAAAAGGACCGATTTGCCTGCAAACCCACGGCGGCGAAATCCGTTGGCGGAATATTTATTTGCGAGAGATTCCGGCCGAAGAGGCCAATACAATTCTGGCCGAGAGTCACGCAGAAGGCTTTGAGTCGAAGTTTAATGGAACGGATCTGACCGGCTGGGCTGGCGCCAAAGACAACTATGAAGTGGTAGACGGAGCGATTCGCTGCAAGGCAGGCCATGGCGGGATTCTCCACACGACCGAAGAGTTTTCAAATTTCGTTGTTCGGCTGGAGGTGAAAATACCGCCGGGGGGCAACAATGGACTGGCAATTCGCACCGACGGCACCGGAGACGCGGCTTACAATGCGATGACTGAATTACAAGTCCTGGACAACGAAGATGCGAAGTACGCGACCCTTGATCCTCGGCAGTACCATGGTTCCGCGTACGGTATGGCGGCAGCAAAACGCGGATTTCTGCGGACACCAGAGACGTGGAACTTTCAGGAAGTCACCGTCGATGGCAGCACGATCAAAGTTGAATTGAACGGCAACGTGATTCTCAACACGGACCTGTCAACCGTGACAGATTTCATGGCCAACTCGCCACATCCCGGCAAAGATCGGAAGGCCGGTTTCTTCGGATTCGCGGGCCACAACGACCCCGTTGCGTTTCGAAACATCAGGATTAAAAAGCTGGCTGCAACGGATAAATAGCCGCATGCGGACCTGCTCATTGCTGAGGTAATTCATGGTTAGCTCAGGGAAGTTCAACTAATACGCTTGTTTCCGAAATCACGGGCCACACACCATCCTTCAAAAGTGTGGCGCGGAGTTTCAGGATGTGCTCCGAGCCGGAAGCTGCGGTGGCGGCGATGGCAATCGACATCTCAGTCTGCGGAACATTGTCTGTCAGAGTTTGATGGGCCGCGGCAAAGATTGCCTGCTGTGCTTCACTGCAGCAAAGTTCCAGTGTCAGCGATTCAGTCAGTTTCTCAGAACGATCGATGATGATCGGGACTCGAATCTGTTCCCCCGGCATAGCGCGGAACTCGACCGTCGCAGGGGATATCTTCAACAGGGCTCCAGTCGGCAGAAACCCCATTCGGGTTTTCTGCCGGCTGACGGAATAGCGCGCATTACCCTGCGGGTCGATTACCTTCGCGACGCCATTCACAACCATTCGCGACGTGCGCGTCGTTTCCAGCCATTCCGGAAGATAGACGGGGTACAGGATGCGACTCACGCCGGGCGGCACAATCAGGTCAGGCCCGGAAATTCCCTGCCGATGGCGGCCTTGCTTTGACGTCATTTCCAGCACGATTTCCCCATCAAAGCCCGCTTCTCTGGAGATCAGAACGGGAGCTGGAAATGTGGTGCCGCGGGGCCATTTTGTCACGTCGTCCTGGCCTTCCGCATCAATTGAAAAAGGTGGCTTGATGGTCGTGGCGATGAGTACAGGACCCGCCGTTCGTCCGACCGGATGACCAGCAATTGTCGCGTTTGCGGTAACACTTACGAGCGCCCCTGATGCGGCGGCATCGGGCGCGACATTGAGTTCGACATTAAACGCATTTTGATTCGCAGGGATCTGCATCGTTTCAGGTGCGGTGACTCCAGCGGGCAGACCGGTCAGCATGAGGTCAATTGCATCTGCAAAGCCACCGCGTCGTGTGACACTGACAGTCAATGTCGATTTGCTGCCGACAGGAGCGTTAAGCAATACCGGTATGTTCAGGACGTAGTCCGGTTCAACCGGCCGAACTGACAAATTGTACGTGGCCGCTCGACTGCCGCTGTGCGAACCTGCATCGGAGACGCCAATTGTGTATTCGCCGTCCATGGGTACCGTGAATTCCATTTCCGCATCCGTTGAATCTGCATGGTCGTCCACGCGATTCAATTGCTTTCCCTCAGGATCATAAAGCGACAACACCGCATCCACCGGCAAAGCTGTGACATCGGTCGAGACGGTGATGGACCAGCGCTCGCCTTGCTTTCCGGCGATTCGATAGCGGTCTTCGCCAAACCGCTCGTCCAGAACGCCCGTGATTCCACACGGCAATGTAAGCAA
>JAGQQS010000354.1 GCA_020426105.1 Planctomycetaceae bacterium | reverse complement strand
GTGATTCCCGGCTACAACCTGATGGGGATCTGCAAAGCAGCGCTTGAGTGCTGCGTACGATATCTGGCCAGTGAACTGGGACCATCCGGCACACGCGTGAATGCCATCAGCGCCGGACCACTGCGAACGGTCAGTTCCAGTGGTGTGGGCGACTTTGACAAAATGCAAATCATCAACGCTGCCATCGCGCCGCTCAGGCGAAATCTGGATGCCGATGAGGTGGGCAGTATGGGAATGGTGATGCTGAGCAAACTGTCCAGCGCTATTACCGGAGAAGTCGTGCACGTCGATTGCGGCTTCAGCATCATGGGAGCTCCACCCGTTGATTTTCTAAAAACCGCCGCCGAAGCACGCTAACTCTGTGAGGAATCTGACTAATGAAATATGGCATGAATCTTCTGCTCTGGACGTCCGGAGTTACCCAGGAGCACTTTCCGCTCCTGCAGAGCCTTAAGGAATGGGGCTTTGATGGTGTCGAACTTCCGATGTTTGATCTGGACGTCAGTCACTACGCCAGCATTGGTGCGGAGCTTAAAAAGACAGGCCTGGAGTCAACCGCTGTCACTGTCTGTAGTCCCGAACACAATCCAATTTCTCCGGATGCGGCAATTCGAACCGCCGCGCTTACGCGTCTGAAACTCGCAATCGATTGCTGCGCCGCTGCAGGTTCAACGCATCTCTGTGGTCCGATTCATTCGGCACTCGGTGAATTCTCCGGAACCGGTCGTACTGCCGATGAATGGAATCGCGCGAAGGACATTCTGTCACAGGCCGGCGATTACGCAAAAGAGCAAGGAGTGACGCTGGTCGTCGAATACCTCAATCGCTTTGAATGCTACTTCCTCAATTCTGCCGCAGATGCCGGGTTGTTTTGTCGTGAACTCGGTCACTCACACGTGAAAACCATGTACGACACATTTCACGCGAACATCGAAGAGAAATCGATCACTCAGGCAGTAAAGGCCTGCGCGGATCAACTGGTTCACGTTCACATTTCCGAAAATGATCGCTCCACACCCGGTGATGGTGGCGTCAACTGGGATGAATCCTTCCGAGCCTTGAAGAACGCCAACTACGACGGCTGGCTCACGATTGAAGCATTTGGACTGGCGCTGCCCGAACTCGCAGCCGCAACTCGCGTCTGGCGTCGCATGTTTCCCTCCGAAGAGTATCTTGCCAAAAACGGATTGCAGTTCATGAAGTCTTCCTGGGAAGGCCGCTCGTAAGGCGACCGCCGCGGAATTGGGTTCAGACTGAGTTTTTTTCACCGCCGAAGGAGAACACAGTGATGTTCACAAATCGATGCCTGGTCACTTTGTGTTGCCTGGCTTTAATCGGTGGCAACGTTCTCGCTGACGATGCCAGTGACCCCAAAAAAGCATTCCTCACCAGTGAAGAAGCCGGTCCTGTCTTTGCTGTCCAGGGCGAATACTCGGGCACCATCAAGACCGGCGATACTGACGTGAAGCTGGGAGTCCAGGTCATCGCTGAAGGCAGCAACAAACTGGCCTGGGTCGCATACATCGGTGGTTTGCCCGGCGATGGATGGGACGGTAACCCTCCGCTGCGTGGCACTGGTGAAGCGAATGGATCGACCGGCCTGCTTAAAGGTGAGACAGGGCAGGGGGAGATTAAAAACGGCAGTCTGGTGATCTCACATGATGGAAAAGTGAGCTTGGGGGAACTCGCCAAAGTCACCCGGGTATCCACCACGATGGGTCGCAAACCACCGGAAGGTGCGATCGTGCTGTTTGACGGAACGACGGCCGATCATTTCGAAAATGGCATGATGAGCGAAGATCAGCTGCTGATGCCAGGTGCGACCAGTAAAGAAAAATTTGGCAGCTTTGAAATGCATCTCGAGTTCATGCTGTCCTTCATGCCTAACGCCCGCGGACAGGCCCGCAGCAACAGTGGCTGTTATATGCAGGGACGCTACGAAGTTCAGATGCTTGACTCGTTTGGCCTGACCGGAGAAAACAACGAGTGCGGAGGGATTTATGAAACCCGAAAGCCAAACGTCAACATGTGTTTTCCGCCACTCAGCTGGCAAACGTACGACGTCGAATACCATGCTGCCACTTTCGACGCTGACGGGAAGAAGACCGCCGACGCATGGATTACGGTCAAACACAACGGTGTGCTGATCCACGAAAAAGTAAAACTCCCACGCGCAACCCGCGCCGCACCGCTGGCGGAAGGACCGGAAGACGGACCGATCTATTTGCAAAATCACGGTGGCGATCCATTGCGGTATCGAAACATCTGGGTCAAGCCAATCGCCGCCGGATAAGGCGAGCGGCAGAAGTGATGCTACCATACCAGTCGTAGAGGACGAGGCGACGAGTCTTTCACCGCCGGGAACTCGTGACCTCGTCGATTACGGTAGATTCTTTTCTGCCGATGAAGCCCTCTATTTCGGCGTCACGGAGCCGGAACATACGACCTCTTTTAATCGCAATGTGCCGTCGCACTACGATAAAACCATTAGAAGTCACATAACGGAATGATCCTGCTCTCCGAACGCAGAACCTGGCCAATGGTCACACTCGAAAATGCGTTCTCCGTTGCCGCGTAAGCTTTGTCCAGCTCCTTGTGCAGCGGACAAAGCGTCTTGTGAGACGGCAGCCCCAGCGGACAATGATGAATTCGTTCCAGCGGTGCGACGGCATTCACGACATCGAGAATCGTGATCTCATCCGGCACGCGTGCCAGCGCATATCCGCCGCCCGGGCCTGAGCGCGAACGAACCAATTCGGAACGGACTAAGTCCTGAAGGACCTTGTGCAGATAACGCCGCGGAACTTTTGTCTGTTCGCACAGCAAATCCGCAGATTCAGGCTGCCCACTATCCTCGGCAAGGCACGCGACCACGCGGAGCGCATATTCGGCTGTTTTCGATAACATTTCGTTCCCCCTGAAGAGAATCGGTGTATTCTACACCTTGACATGAATAATTCAACCGATAAACTGGATAAATGCATCTTCATATAGACTGCAAGTGTTTGAAGGGGTGCCACAATGAGTTTTCAAACAATGCTGCGATTTGTCGCGACGTTTCTCCCGTTCCTGTTATTGCCTTGTTTTTGCTCGGGCGATGAATTTGAACGCGAGCCCATCCTGTACAGTCAGGGGACACCGGACAACTGCATCTCGCGCCTTCAGCAGCGGCTGGATGCAGGGGATCTGTCGCTCCGGTACGACGACGAAAAAAGTTACCTGCCAGCGTTACTGAAGGAACTCGGCGTACCGGTGGAGTCGCAAATGCTTGTCTTCTCCAAAACAAGCCTGCAGTTGCGTCGCATCTCTCCCCGAACCCCGCGCGCGATCTATTTTAACGACGAGGTTTATGTGGGCTTTTGTCAGGCGGGCGATGTGCTCGAGATTTCCGCCGTCGATGCGCGTCTGGGAACGGTCTTTTACACATTGGATCAACAGGAAAAGCCCAGGCCACAGTTTGAACGACGGACAGATAATTGTCTTGTCTGCCACAGTTCGTCTCGCACTGAAGGCATACCCGGACATCTTGTACGCTCACTGTATGTCGATACCAGTGGCCAGCCATTGTTGTCTGCCGGAAGTCGCATGGTCGATCACACAACTCCGATCGAACACCGCTGGGGCGGCTGGTACGTCACCGGCCTGCACGGAACTCAAAAGCATCTTGGGAATCTGATTATTCGCGGCCGCGACGTTGAAGAGCCCGTGGACAATTCTGCCGGACAAAACGTACGGGAACTCAAAGGCCGATTCAATACGGAACAATATCTGACGCCGCACAGTGATATCGTGGCGCTGATGGTCCTGGAACATCAGGCGCTCGTACATAACCGCATCGTAAAAGCCAGCTTCGACACACGTCAGGCGCTGGATTACAACGAGATGATGAACCGTACGCTTGAAAATAAAGAAGGCACGCTGCTGGAAAGTACGACGCGGCGCATCAGGAGTACCGGAGACCGACTGGTCGAGGCGTTGCTGATGGTCAATGAGGCGAAACTGACGGAATCTGTCAAAGGCACATCGGGCTTCACAGAAGCATTTGCGAAGTCCGGACCACAGGATCCGCAAGGACGATCGCTGCGCGATCTGGATCTCAACACGCGACTCTTCAAATACCCCTGCAGCTATCTGATCTATTCCGAGGCATTCGACGGACTTCCGATTGAGTCGCGCGATTACATCTGGCAAAGATTACACGACGTCCTGTCCGGTGCAGATCAATCTGAAAAATTCGCACACCTGTCGCCGGATGATCGACAGGCGATTCTGGAAATACTTCGCGCGACCAAGGCAAATCTGCCGGAGTACTTTACAGGTACCTCCGGCTGAACAGGCATGGGGACAATTTGAGATTTCAAACTTCAAATCTCAATTTCCCGCTAAAACAGCGAATACAGCGGCTGCCCGACATCCAGCAGATTGAACGGACGCCCTTGTTCATCCGTGGCCTGCAGGTCACGCAGCCCCATGGCGTGATAAACGGTGTGCGCCACATCGGCCGGTGTAATCGGGTTGTCCTTGGGATACTCCCCCAGTCGATCACTGGAACCATAAGTCTGGCCACCACGAATCCCGCCACCGGCCAGCAGATCGGTCAGGCAGTGAGTCCAGTGGTCGCGACCGGCACCGTTCACTCCTCCGGATCGTGGATCACCGATCTTCGGCGTGCGCCCCATTTCGCTGGTGACCATGACCAGCGTCTGCTCGAGCAAATGTTTCTGCGCAAGATCCTCCAGTAACGCTGAAAAGCCGCGATCAAATTCCGGGAGCAGGTCTTCCTTCAGACAATGAAAGTTATTGCCATGCGTGTCCCAACCGCCCGCGCTCGCGCATTTCTTAGCCAGACGTTTTTCATCTTCCATCCAGAAGACCGTTACAAACGGAACACCGGCTTCCACCAGCCGACGGGCCAGCAACAGACTCATTCCATTCACCGTTTCGCCATAACGTTGACGCAGGGCAGGGGGTTCCTGCGACACATCAAACGCGTTTGCCGTATTGGAAGCGGTCAATAATGAAAACGCGCGTTCCTGTTGTCGATTCCAGCGATGGGCTTTTTGAGCCGATTCGAATTCAAACCGCGCGGCATCGATCGACTTCAGCAGATCGCGTCGAGCATCAATTCTGTTCAAATCCGTCCCGGCTGAAAGCTCCAGAGACGGTGCCTGAAATCGCAACGGCTGTTGCAGGTTGCCCTGAAGATACAATGGATCGTGTTCGACACCGATCCGCGCTGCGAATTGCCCGGGGCGCGTGTACGGCGATTTGCTGGGCTTGTGCGGCAACGTGATCGCGTTCGGAAGATCCCCATTGCGTGGTCGCTTTGATGCCACAACAGACCCAATGTACGGCCAGTCATCGGGCATCGGCGTGCGATTATTACCCAGCGACAGAAATGTTGCATCCGGGACGTGGCCTGTCAGATTGTAGTAGTAGCCTGCGTGATGATCATTTGTGTTGACGGAGCCCCCCACGGATTTGAGGACAGCCAGATGATGGGC
>JAGQQS010000353.1 GCA_020426105.1 Planctomycetaceae bacterium | reverse complement strand
GGATGCCACGGCGGCCCAGCCAACGGTTGTGAAGCTACCGATCGATACCGCGGTGGGATTGTCACTGACGGCTCCGGAGGTTGTGCTGGCCTCCGGTGGTAAACGCTATGCGTTTCTGTTTCAGGACAGGCAGGAAGGCGAAATTCAGGAACAGTTGACAATTGTTGATCTCGATCCAAATGGCGATCGCAATTTCTCAGATGCTGCGGTTGCAAAAACAATTCCAGTGCCTGCCAGTAAGGTTGATGGCCACGACGGACATCATTCGATAAGCTTCGACTCGGAAGGACGCACAGCATGCTTTACCAATCCCGGAGAGGGCACGATCTGGGTGATCTCACTGCGGGACCTGAACGTGCGAGCCAAAGCGATTGTTGGAGGAACGCCCGGAGAAATCATCGCCATTGGTGCGCCGGAGCATAAGCATTAAAGTGTGCTGTAACTTCGTGATTTGATCGCGGTCTTCGGACCTGAAACAATTGATCGTCAGCGTGACTGATCATTTTACGTCGAATTAACTTAGGATGTTTTATGTTTTCGCAACGCTCTATACGGTTGATGGTACTGGGTTTCTTCGCGCTGTCGGGCAGCGGGTGTGAGGAATCAACCAACACGACTACGATGGCTCCACCTGGTGATCATGGTCACGCGCACGATGAACACGCCCATGGTCCGGAATCACTCTCCGACGCTCTGAATGAACTCACGACGATGCGGAATTCGGTTCGCGATGCGTTTGCGAAAAATGACCCGGACGCTGCCCATGATCCATTGCACGAAGTCGGACATGTACTCGAGGCCATTCCGGAACTGGCGAAGAAAGAAAACGCGGCTGCAGAAAACCAGGCGGCCATCGAAAAGTCGGTCAACGACCTGATGGATGCCTTCGGCCGCGTCGATAAGACCATGCACGGTCAGGAAGGCTCAACCTATTCAGAAGAATCTGCAACCATCGATGCGGCTCTGGAAGCACTGTCGCAGGCCTGCGGACTCGCGTCGAGCAAAGTCGACGCATCTACAGCAGACGCACCCGCGGCAGACACTCCCGGGGCGGTTGAGGAAACGCCAGCACCTGCGGCCGATGCAGATGACTCAACAAATGACGAGAAACCAGAATAATCTCCGCTGTGAACCGGATCTGGTCTGACGGGAAATCCATCAGGTCAGTGCAGAATAACCTCGCAAAGGCGAATCATGATGAGACCGCATTTCCACCTGGGTCTGTTGTTCTGCTGCAGTTTAATTGCGGGCTGCGGATCGGGTATTGACCCCGAAATCATGTCATTGCGACAAAAATTTGTTGTCGAACGGCCTCCCGGCGACGAGCGGCCAGTGCCTGAAATTCGAGCGGATTTGAAGTCCGGTAAACTCACTTCCGACACACCATTTTCTGTCCGAGTCCGAATCAACGCCGGTGAGGTTCCGCCATTCGCGCCAGGAAAGGCCACATTCATTGTGACTGATGCGACCGGGCACGATGGGGATGAATCGCACAATCCTCACGATTGCCCGTTCTGCAAACGCGATATTAAGAGCGTGATTGCCCAGGTGGAGTGCCATGATCAGAACGGCAAGCTGGTGCAGGTGGATTCTCGCAAACTCTTCGACATAAAAGAGTTTGATCTGCTGGTCCTCCAGGGCACTGGAACATTTTCTAAAGATGACACACTGATTATCAATGCGTCGAAGGTATTTGTAGCTCGCTGAAAGCCAGCTCGTGTACGCATGAGCCGCTGCCCCTGCCCCCCACGAGTTCATCTCGTGGGCTTGCCGGGCCTCTGCGCTACTATGTCGCGCACTCTTCGCAGATGATTGCCGAAAATCCGCCGTAGCCACAGGCGCTGTAAACCCACGAGGCAAGCTCGCGGGCGAATGGCCTGCCACTGACAACACGATGTGTTCCGGCGTCATGTATGGGCAGCTCAAAGACCTTCGTTCAACTTTTTCGCAGAGCACAGTTTCGACTATTGACAGAAATGTAGCACTGGCTACATTTCGTTTGTAGCGCGTGCTACAAGTCCGCATTGCGGAAGAACAGTTGAAACGAGTACCGTAGGGGGGAAGTTTGAAATGCGGGAACGAGATAGAGTGTTCCATCTGTCATGTGCGTGGCGACTGACCAGTGGGAATCGCGGCTTTACGCTGATCGAGTTGCTTGTTGTGATCGCGATTATTGCGGTGCTTGTGTCGCTCCTGTTGCCAGCCGTCCAGCAGGCACGTGAGGCGGCGCGACGGACACAGTGCCAGAACAATCTGAAGCAAATCGGTCTCGCCCTTCACAACTACCTCGATACCCATCAGGTATTTCCGCCGGCTTATCTGGGCAGTCCGGTGAATGCGGGGTCAGCGTTTGGTGTGAATTATCCCGATGACAATCGTAACGGCGCGTCAGGCCTTGGCTGGGGCGTGATGATTCTGCCTTTTGTGGAGCAGTCGGCATTGTACGGACAATTTGATTCCACAATTCCACTGTGGGCACCTCAGCAGAATGCCGCCCTGAAATCGAAAGTTGCAGTATTTCTGTGTCCGAGTGCTGCGGGGGGCAGTGATGGATTTACGCTGCGACAATATACGTCCGGAACCAATGAAGAGCCAGGTGATCCTCAACCATACACGCCGGGTATTTTTCTTGCTCATTCGCACTATGTGACGATGGCGGGGACTCAAGGGCCATGGGGCAGACCGACAGCTTATTCGTCAGATTTTTCGGTGCCGGAACCGGTGCCTGGCGCTGGAGCGGCAACCATTGATGGCGTTTTCTATCGCAACAGCAGGATACGCATGGCCGACATTACTGACGGTACATCCAATACCGTCTTTGTCGGTGAGCATACATCGCGTCTCAGCGACAAGACATGGGTCGGTGTCGTACCTTATGCGGTGACGTGCAAGAAAGTGGGCGGGGTCGTCACAGATGAATGTGACAGTGGTGGAGCCCTTGTTCAGGGGCACAGCGGGCCGGACCTTCACGATCATCCTCAGGTGATCATTCACCAGCCGAATCATCCAGCTCAACATTCAGACCAGCTGGAATCCGATCATACCGGTGGATGCCATTGCCTGCTGGGGGACGGATCCGTACGTTTTGTGAGTCAGTATCTGGATGCATTTGTCTGGGCGGGTTTGTGTACTCGTGCTGGCGGCGAGATAACGGGAGAATTCTGATGGCATGGTCCCGGCGCCTTCGATCCGGCACACTGGCGAGGGTTTTACTGGCGGGTTTTATGTTGTTGATTCCGGGCTGTGGAGGTCCCCCGGCATTGGAATCAAAGGAAGCATTTTCGACTGCTGATGCACTTTACACGGCCATTACTTCGCGCCGCACTGAATTGCTCGACAAATCTGAAACTCGACTTTCGGAGCTTCAAAACGCCGGAAAATTATCGAATGCAGCATTCGAATCGCTTAAAGAAATCATCGAACACGCTCGAGCGGGCGACTGGCAGGTCGCTGCAGAAGAGCTGGATAGTTTCATTCGCTACCAGCCATCTGGAGGACACTTGCACTAACAGCAAATCTTGATTGCTGTTTTGAATTAGCAGATCGATTGTCCCTGCCGGATGGAAAATAGTTCGAATCTTCCCGCATTTGCCTTTGATCACGGCGTACGCATGGAGTACACTCCAGTTACTGGTCGGGCTCGGAGTTTCTGTTTCTAGTCTCCATGGTCCAGAGAGCATGCTCCCGCATTGCACTCAAAAATTGACATGGCTGCTCATCGTGTGGCAGCTTTTACTTCCGTCGGGTGCGCCGTGGCTGCATTCCGTTGTCGATGGAAGTTCGTGTTGCGCTTCCTCGGGCGTGGAAAGCACGCACGGAACGTGTTCCTGCCGTCATCACGCGACGCGGTCGCACGCGAAGCCTAAAGTCAATGGCCAGACATCGCCAGATTCGAAGCCATCGGATGGAACGCCTCATGATTGCACAAATTGTGCAATTTGTCAGGCAATTGCCGCTCCACGTGTCCTGGCCGTTTTGATTGAGCTGCCGATCGTTGTCGAGCAAACCGGTGTCATTGAAACGCCTGAATGTGCAGATCCTCTGCTTGGATTCTGCCTGCCCCTGCAGTGCCGCGCTCCGCCAGCCGCTTAGGCTCCGCGTGCAGCAGCTATATGTGCCACCACGTCGGGACGTCCACATCGAGTGTGTGTACTCTTGCTGGTCTAAGGTTCCATCATACGAAAGACGGATCCTTGCTCATGGCATGCAGGTGAATTGTCCCGTCTGAATTGTCACGCGGCATTGTTGTTGCGCTCTTGCCTCAAGCGAACAAAGAGTGTTCGCTTGCCGCCTACTTAGTTTTCCGGCAGACATCTCGTCCGCGGCCACCGCGGCGCGTTATGCGGGTCCGACCAGTCCGTGTGCCACGGGGTCGCGGCGGGGTGAATTGCTGAATTCAGGATGAGTATTGCAGATGCAATCCTGTGTCTTCGAATTCCCGGAACAGCTCTTCTTTTTCGACTTAAATCACACGCATTAATTCATGGGATTCTATATGAAAACTTATTCCCGAAATCTTCGCGGCTTCACTCTTATCGAGCTGCTGGTTGTCATTGCGATTATCGCGGTTCTTGTTTCGTTGCTGTTGCCTGCAGTGCAGCAGGCGCGGGAAGCGGCTCGCAGAACTCAATGCAAGAACAATCTGAAGCAGATAGGTCTGGCGCTGCACAACTATCATGATGTGCATCAAACGTTCCCTTCAGGATGGATCGCGATTGATGCTGCGACCCAACTGCCCAGCGCTCATGAGGGGACAAGCGGGGCTGGTTGGGCTGTGATGATTCTGCCGTTCATTGAGCAGACCAACGCTTACAATCTGTTCAATCCCAACGTACCGATCACGGATCCGCTGAACGCCGATTTTTTGAAGCAACCCATGGTCAGCTACAAGTGCCCTTCGGATCCGCAACC
>JAGQQS010000352.1 GCA_020426105.1 Planctomycetaceae bacterium | reverse complement strand
ATGTGTCGGCCCTGCCGGGCCTGAAGCCGGAGATTCCGACTTGCCACGTTCCCAACAAAATACGAATTCGTCCAAATCAACGCTGCTGGCTGGCTGAAGTCGGTGAGATTGCCGACTCACAATGCTGCCTCAGGCTTGCAGAACTCATGGCAAACCGATTAGATTGCGTTAATCCGGGCGGTTTGCTTAGTCTGGAAAATTGCCGCAGCAATTTTTGACAACCACGGGCAGGAGGCCGATTTTTATGACAACATCACATGGCCGCAGAATTCAGGGTCGGCGTGCGCTCGCGATCATGGCGTGGGTGTCGCTGGTGATCGTGGCCGGGCTGCTGTGGTACGGGCAGGAAGAGGACATCATCCGCATCCAGGCCTGGGAGCCAGCGGCTTTGCTGCTGTCTGCCTACTCGGCGTTTCTGGCCATTTTCGGCTGGTTGCTGTTTGCTCCGCAAAGAAAATCGGCGGAGGAGTCTCCGGCTCTGTTTTTTTCCGGGATCTTAACTCTCATCCCACCATGCTTTATCGCTTATCATCTGATGCCGCCTTCTTCACCACTCCGAGGCTGGCTGACGATTGGCGTCTTTGTATTCGGATTGTTGTCCATTCTGAGTCCATTGCCAGCCGAAGTCTTTGCCGTACCGCGCGATCGTAAATCATACCTTCAGCCGCTGACCGACTGTTATCTCTCCGTCCTTGATGTCGAAGAACCGACGCTCGACCTGCAGAGTCTGGTACCCCGCAGTTATTATACTCTGACAGGTCCTGAGGTTGCGCCACCGAAGTCTGCGCCTGAAGGGTCTGCAAGGGATCCGTGGCAAGATCCTTTTTATGGGACGGGGCGATCGATGAGTCAGGTCGGTTCTGCACGTCGGTCAACTTATTCTGAGAGCCGAACCCGAAGCTCTGAAACTCGATCGGAATCAGTGTTCCGCGAATCGCCGCTGCGCGAACCTCTTTATCGCGAAACGCAGCGTGATGTCTCGCCTCGTGAGAGCGACATCCGTGAAGACTCGCAGCGGCCTGACAGGAGTCGAGCGTTACCTCAATCTCGGGAAGGGCAGCACTCGCCGGTCCGTGGCTATCAGTCTTCGCCTGCGATTGCTCCTCCGGTACCTCAATCGCCGCCACCGATTCCTGTGGAGCCTGTCGTCTCTGGATTTACGCGACCTCCCATGACCGCTCGTTCTGCTTTTGCGCCCCGAGAGTCGCGGGCTCCGAATTATCGGCCTCCCTCAGCCGCTCCTGAGACCCCGGACCGCAGTACCGCAGTCCCAGTTCCGCCGGAACCGGTAGAAAAATCGGCGTCTGTTCCAGTGGCGCGGCGACCGTTGACCGAACCGGGCGGCCGAACGACGCAACCTGTGGGATTTCAAACACCTCCAGCCTCGCGTCCCGTGACTTCATCACCGCCGCCCGTTCCCACCTTTCTGGCGCCGGCCGCTGACCGTAGCGCGGTGCCCGTGCCTCCCGTCGCCCGGGAATTGTCGGCTCGACCGGCAACCCGCATGCCTGATACTGGCCCGGGGTCAGGATTGGGAGCGATTCCCGCGGTGGCACCGCTCGCTTCTGCTGCCACTTATGACGATGTGCTTAAATCAGCGGTCTCTGAGTTCAGATCGCTGAGTGATCCCGGGGCACCGGTGGCCAAAACAACTGCAGTAAGTCGTCCGCTGTTGGATTCTGATGCTCAATCGCTCCCGACTCGACAAGCATCCGTCTCATCCGCGCGCGTTGCAGAAACCAACATTCGTGAACTTGACCGCCGGATACAGGAACTCGAAGCAGAAAGTGAGCAGGACGAGACCACGGAGTCCCTGCTGTCCTCGCCGGCAGGAACGTCGGTACGAAACGACATTCAGATGGAACGTCAGAAGGATGAACATGGCGGGGAAATGATCGAAGGGACAATCCGCGTCTTTTTTGATGTCGGCCAGAAGCGGGCTCATCTCCACGTTCCGCTGTCTCCGCCGCTGGCAGGATTGCCGGAAGTGGAATGTGAGGCGGTCAGTGATGACTCCGTCCGTTGTAAAGTTGCCGTCCGCCAGCCTTACGGAATCCGGATCGAAGCACGGCGTTCTGAGGCATCTCAGGAACTAACCACTGAGATTGGCTTCGCTGCGGTGTATACCCCCCCTGCGAAACGCGGATGAACGCGCGAATCGCTGGTTTGATATCTTCAAATCAGGCTTCGATGAGACCTTCGCGAATCGCCCAGCGGCAGAGATCAACTCGATCGGTGGCACCGATGGCCCGCATAATGCGGTACTTATGACTTTCCACGGCTTTTTGCGAAATTGACAGCGCATCAGCCACCTCGGAAACACGGCGACCTTCCGCGATATTGAGCAGGACGTCCCATTGCCGATCAGTGAGCTTCTGCATCTGAGCGCTGGCCATGCATCGAAAACTCCCGTCTCGCGATAACTGCAGACGTGTATTCAGATGTTCCGAAAGCACCGTCGTCCCCGCCGCAACCTGGCTCAGCTGTTCGCTGATTTTTTTGACTGAGTCGCTACGGGACAGCATTCCCGTGACACGATTATTGGCGATGAGGTCCAGTTGGCGGTCGGTCAGCGAGTCCGCAAAGACCGCAATTTTAGTTTCGCCCAGCCGAACGGCGAGGTCTGTAAAAACATCCCGCAGTCCTGCGACGATCAGCCGCTCACCAATCAGAACGACCTGCGGCCGCTGACTGCGAATCGTCTGCAGGAGTTCCAGAGAACTGGAAACTGCCGTGACATTTCGAAATCCTCCGTATGCCTTCAGGCACCACGCGATTGACTCCGCGTTGACACGACTATCATCTGCAATCACCGCATCTGTCGTCTGACTTTGTGGAAGTTCGTGCGAAACCGGGCGGCGATCCACGATTGTTTGCATGTTGAGCGTGCTCCTTCAATGCTCTGATTCAATCTCTCCAGGAACTGCAATGTCTGAACATTGTGCTGCAACCCTGCGGAACGCCGTTCGACGTTGAGGGTTGTATCCGCGGCCTGCATGTTTTACAGAGGGGAATTTCCCACGTAGGACATGTCCCCATACGGCTGGAGGGTTTTCCCGCAACGCCAGGGCATTTACCCCGCAGGTGTGCCGATTGCATGGCGAATCATGGTTACTTCATTCCCGACCGAGTTGTAGGCAACTTCATCCATAATTGTGGATATCAGATGAAGTCCACGATGGCGATCGTTTAGAGGGGTCTGAGATGACAGGAATGGTGTCGGGTCGAATCCTTTGCCTTCATCACGGATGGTAAAACTGGCGCGTGCACGTGAAACGTCTGCTCGGACGAAGATTCGCCGCAGGCAGTATTCCCGCTCACCTGCGCGGCTGGCGACAATTGTGTCGTAAGTTTGAGGCGTCGCCCCTTCGACACTTTTAACGTCGAAATTACCATGGAAGTAAGCATTCAGCAGGGCTTCTTCGAGCGCAATACCCGTCCTGATTCGCTCGGTTTCGTCTCCCAGCGGCATGCAACGCAGGAAATTAACCAGCAGTCCGACGGTGGATCGGATCAGCTTGCGATCGTTGTACAGGATCAGTTCTGTCTGCGTGGACTTAATCTGGTGCATTACCTCAGGCTGGATCCTCGCATCGCGTGCCGTAACATGAACCTGCTGCAGCGTACGTTCCAGGTGTTGAATCAGATTTCGTTTGGGAACGTAGCTGGCAGCGCCCTTTTGCAGGGCAAGAGCCGCCAATTCTTCACTTCCATCGGCCGTCATCAGGATTACCGGAATCCCGGGGTGTTGATCGCGGATTGCTTCGACCAGTTGCAACCCATCCATTTCCGGCATGTGCAGATCGGTGAGCACGATATCCGGCTGATGAAGTTCAATCATACTCAGAGCAGTCGCTCCGTCGGCAGCCTGCAGGATTGTGCTGTTCATCCAGCGAGCTGCCAGTCCGGCGATTCGGAGTCGATCGGTCGCAACATCATCAACAACAAGAAGCGTAGGCATTCGGATCTTCCCAACGAACATGGCGCCAGACGATAGCAGGAAGTGTTTTGAAGGAGCAGATGGCAGGTTTCCCGGAATCACGATCCATACGGGTACGCGTTCTGTTTCTATTCTGTGCCATTCGGTTGATTAAGGAATTGACGCAGTTCGGCTGAGAGTTGACGATATTCCAGGTGAAGATTTCTGAGTGGTGTCTGCAGTGATTCCATCGGCTCTGCCGCATGTGTTTCAACGTACTGAGCGAGATCGGCCGTGGAAAAGGCTCCGACACCCATCATCGCCCCTTTGAGCGAGTGGCCGCGAGCCCGAACTGTCGCCGCGTTCCCGTTCTGCACAGCGAGTTCCAGTTCCTGCAGGAGTTGCTGAGACTCGTCGAGGAAGACTTCCACAACACTCTTCAGCAGCTCGCGATCACCATCGACACCTTCCAAAGCGGACCGCCAGTCAATCAGCGAGCTGCCCCGAGATGGCTCAGGAGTGTGACTCAGGGGAGCCGTGTTGGGTTGGACACATTCCTGCACCACAGATTTCAGAATTTCGGTGAGTTGTCTGGAACGAATCGGTTTCGAAAGATACTCATCCATACCGGCCTCAAGGCAGCGTTCTCGATCGCCCTTGAGTGCGTGCGCGGTCATGGCGATGATCGGAGTCCGGACGCCGGCTTTCTCTTCGAAAGTGCGAATCGCAGCAGTCGCCGCAAATCCATCCATGACCGGCATTTGCACATCCATCAGGATGACGTCAAAACATTCTGTCCTGCAGGCTTCCACCGCTTCCAGACCATTGTTCGCAATCGTGATGTGATGTCCCTGTTTTGAAAGAATTCCGGTCGCCAGCTTTTGATTCATCAGGTTGTCTTCAGCCAGAAGAATCTTGAGGGGGTTTGAAGGATCAGGTTGATCCACGCTGATCGGCTGGATCCTTTTTTCAGGCAGACTGACCGTACCGATAACGCCCAGAATGACGTCGAACAATTCAGACTGTTTGACGGGTTTCATCAGGCTGGCAGCAATCATTAAGTCTCTGCGTTTCAGCGCATCCCCTGCACGACCACCGGAGGTGAGCATGATGACCGGAGTGAGCCGCAGACCGGCATCATCACGCATCTGTCGCGCGAGCATGAAACCGTCAACATCCGGCATATTGACATCGCTGATAACAAGATGAAACGGCTGGCCACCTGCCTGAGCCTGCCGCAGTATCGACAGCGCCTCAGATGCAGACTCTGCGACGACGGGCTGCATGCCCCAGTTATGCAAAATACTGAACAGGATTCTCCGATTGGTGGCATTGTCATCGACGATCAGGACGGGGGCATCCGTGATCACATCGGCGCCCTGTGACTGTCTGGAGTTGTCCTGACTACCGATCCTGAATCTCGCTGAAAAATGAAAGACACTGCCCTGATTCTCCACGCTGCTACAGTGAATCTCACCTTCCATCAGTTCTACCAGTCGCCGTGAAATCGCCAGCCCAAGGCCGGTTCCGCCGAAGCGGCGAGTTGTGGATGTATCCGCCTGATGAAATGCTTTAAAAATTTCATCCAGTTTTTCAGCAGGGATCCCGATCCCGGTGTCCGAGACCGTAAAATTGAGCATCAGCTGGTCATTGAGACGCTGGCCGGCTTCCGCTGTCAGTACGACTTCGCCGGTTGAGGTGAATTTGATCGCATTACCCACCAGGTTGACAACGATCTGACGCAGGCGCGATGCATCGCCGATCAGGCAGGTCGGAATATCGGGCGCTATGGCGAACGCGATCTCGAGACCTTTGTTGTGAGCCCGCGGGCTGAGTGACTTCATGGTGTCGCCCAGCACATCCCGCAGGTCAAACGGGATTAAGTCGAGCTCCATCCGGCCGGCTTCAATTTTCGAAAAATCCAGAATGTCGTTAATCAATTCCAGCAGCGACTCTCCCGACAACTGTACTACCTTAAGGTATTCATGCTGAACCGGCGTTAGTTCTGTATCCAGCAGCAGTTCAGTCATCCCGATAATCCCGTTCATCGGTGTCCGGATTTCATGACTGACGTTGGCCAGAAAGTCACTTTTCGCCTGATTGGCGGCGTTCGCTGCGCCCCAGGCCGCATGTAACGCTTCTTCGGCACGACGCCGTTCAATGGCCCGCCCGATCTGTTCGCCCACACTTCGCAGGATTCCGAGCAGAGCGTCATCCCGTTCCATGCGTTCAAAAGCAAAGAACTCCAGGACAGCGACCAGTTCGTTCCGAATGACAACCGGAAATCCGCAGGCACTGCGAA
>JAGQQS010000351.1 GCA_020426105.1 Planctomycetaceae bacterium | reverse complement strand
ATTAGTGAGCGGATTGACTTATCTGGCTCAGTCAAAAGGCTGGCTGCCGAACTTCGATCGGCTGCTGGAAGCCGTGCGTCCAGGGCCCGAAGTTCGAATCTCCACCGTGAGTGTCGAGACGGGCCGCGCTGCAGATGCCACTGTTGTGGCGACGGGGTACGTCCAGTCGCGTCAGCAGGCTCGGATTGGCGCCCGTGCGACGGGGCGAATTCAACAGATGAACGTAGAGGAAGGCAGCAGGGTCAAGGCCAACGATGTGCTTGCCATTCTGGAACACGCTGATCTGGATGCATCCCTGGCGGCCGTGGAAGCCACCGCTGCTCGGTCGCGCAGCGAGTTACTGGAACAGGACGTTGAGATCCAGCGAACTCAAAGAAATCTGGAGCGTGCGGAAAAGTCTTTCGCCGCGAAGGCGATGACTCCGGCAGAATATGATGCAGCAAAGTTTGAGCACGCCGCGGCAGTAGCGCGTAAGGTTTCTCTGGAAGCTGCGCTGCAGCTGGCAGAGGCCCGTATCCGGGAATCGGAGCAGTTGCGTGAGAACATGTTCGTGCGCGCCCCGTTTGCCGGAACCGTCATTTCGAAGGACGCTGAGCTGGGCGAATCCATCATGCCGGGCGGGATGGGTGAAGCATCGGGCCGCGGTTCGGTCGTGACCATCGCCGACCTGGATCATCTGGAAGTTGACTGCGATGTGAAGGAAGACTTCATCAGCCGCGTCAATGCCGATCAGTCCGTCGAAGTTGCCGTCGATGCGGTGCCGGATCGCCGGTACCGAGCGAAGGTTCGCAAAATCATTCCGATGGGGGACCGAGCCCGGGCCACGGTCAAAGTGAAAGTGGAAATCCTGGATGCGGACGAACGGCTGTTTCCGGAAATGAGCTGCACGGTTTATTTTCTGTCCTCGGGAAACGATGGGGCTGAACACGGGCCTCCGTCGGAAAAACCGCGGATCTTTTGTCCCAATGACGCGCTGCAAACAGCGGGCGAAGAACAATTCGTCTGGGCTCTGAACAGTGAGGATCGGTTGCAGAAAATCACCGTGCAGGCTGGAGAGAGAAAAGAAGATCGTACCGAGATTCTGAGCGGTCTGTCCGGCGGTGAGAAGGTTATCGTCAGTCCTCCCAGGGAATTTAAAGAGGGCATGATTGTCAGGACAGCACAGTAGGAAATTGAAACAGGAGTCGGTTTGTGTCACATTCAATGGTTGGCAATCCCGTGGTCGTGGTACGGGAAGTCTGCAAGGAATTTTATCGCGACAAATTAACGATTCCGGTATTGAGCGGGATCAACCTTGAGTTATCCGCAGGTGATTATCTCGCTCTGATGGGACCATCCGGATCGGGGAAAACAACATTGTTGAATCTGATCGCAGGCCTGGATCGACCCACATCAGGTGATGTCATTGTTTGTGGCCAGAATCTTGGCACGTCGTCCGAAGGCGAACTTGCCAAATGGCGTTCAAGGCATGTGGGTTTTATTTTTCAGATGTACAATCTGATTCCGGTTCTCACGGCTTATGAAAACGTGGAACTGCCACTCACTCTGACGTCGCTGTCCCGCCGTGAACGCGATGATCACGTCAGAGCATCGCTGGAAGTTGTAGGACTCCAGGATCGAATGTCGCATTATCCGCGACAACTGTCGGGCGGTCAGGAACAACGCGTGGCCATCGCTCGTGCCATCGTCACCGATCCGACGTTGCTCGTGGCCGACGAGCCGACTGGTGACCTCGACGCGAAGTCCGCCATGGAAATTCTGGAACTGATGCACCGACTGAATACGGAATTTCAGAAGACGATTGTGATGGTCACCCACGACCCGAATGCTGCCGCCCGCGCCCAGCGGACGCTGCATCTTGAAAAGGGCCTGCTGGTTGCCGAAGCGAATCCGACTCAAGACAGGGAGTTCGCGCGGTGAACACGCTGAAATACATCTGGAGAAACATTCGCCGCAATCCCGTCCGCAGTCTGCTCACGATCCTGTCCGTCGGTTTTAGTCTCGCGCTGATGACCGTATTGTACGGATTTCTGGCATCGCAGGAGACGTGGAAAAATGGCGCAGCGCAGGCCAATCGCATCGTCGTCATGAATATTCAGGGATTCAGCGGAAAACTTCCGATCTCGTCTGTGCTGTGGACGACGTGCGTGCCACAAAATTTGTGGAGGCCGCGGTGCCGTTCGCCTGGTACGGAGGTTCGTATCAGGACGAACAGATGCCGTTTGCACAGTTTGCGACGGATCCGGAACAGGTCTTCAGCGTCTGGCCGGAATTTACGATCCCGCCGGAGCAGGTGGAAGCCTTCAGGAAAAATCGACAAGGCTGTGTGCTGGATCGCAGAATTGCCGAAAGGAGAGGCTGGAAGCCTGGCGACCGCGTCCCGCTGAAAGGTAATATCTACCCGTTTGATCTGGATCTTGAAATCTGCGGAATCTTTGACTCACCGAAGAATACAGATTCGCTCTATTTTCACTGGGACTATCTCAACGAAGGGCTGAAGCAGCAGAATTACCCCAATATTGACAACGCGGGAACGATCTTCGCCAGAATTTCCGACGCCGAATCCATCCCGGCTGCCATCAAATCGATCGACGACAAATTCGGAAGCTCCGACACGCCAACGCGCAGTCAGACCGAAGCCGCGTTTGCTCAGATGTTCGTGGACATGCTGGGGAACGTTCAGATTCTGATTCGCAACATCGGACTGGCCGTCGTGTTTTCTCTGTCGCTCGTGACGGCGAACTCCATGGCCATGGCCATGCGTGAACGTGTCACGGAAATCGCCGTGCTCAAGGCGATCGGCTTTCCGGGCTGGCGGGTACTCCTGATGGTGCTGGGAGAAGCCTGTGTGATCGCGATGCTGGGAGGTTTTCTGGGCGTGGGCATGGGTTGCCTGTTCCTCCAGGGAATGAACAGTGTGATGCCGCAGTTCTTTCCATTTACCGTCATCGAAATGCTTGGCCCGTGGGTCAGCTATGGGTTGATCGCCGCCGCAGCGCTGGGACTGATCAGCGGATTTGTGCCAGCCATTCAGGCGGCTCGTATGTCGGTGACGGCCGGGCTGCGACGTGTAGCCTGAATCGATGGACGGACTCCGATTTCTTCCTGCGTCAGGCAACCGGCACGATGGTTCTTCAATATTCAGAGCAAAGTTGCTGAGTCATGATTCCTGTCAAATACAATCTTCGCAATCTTCGCGTCCGCTGGATGACGACGCTGATGACCGTCCTGAGTACCGGGCTGGTCGTCTGGGCTTCGGTGTTGTCGTTTGGGCTGACAGACGGTCTGCAGTATGCACTTAAAGTCACCGGACATGAACTGGATCTGATTGTCGTTCGGAAAGGTGCGACCGATGAAATCGGGAGTGGCATTGAACAAAAAGTAGCCCGCGAAGTCTCATCGTTGCCTGGTATCGCGCGCGGCGAACAGGGGCAGCCCCTGTGCTCGGTCGAATTCGTCACGATCCTCACAAAGCCCCGACGCAACAATGGTGGCACGGTCAATCTAATTGTGCGCGGCCTTGAACAAATCGGACGCTCGTTGCGGCCGGATTTCAAAATTGTACAGGGCCGGGATATCGAGCCCGGAAAGTTTGAAGCCCTGACCAGTCGCAGCATGGCGGCTCGATTTGAGAACCTCGCGATCGGCGAGAAGCTGGAAGTTAACCGCCAGTACTTTGAAATCGTCGGCTACTATGAAGCTGCGGGAAGTGCCGCGGAGTCAGAAGTCTGGACGGATCTTCGCGACCTGACCCTTGCCCGAAAGACGCCCGCTGCCGTGAGTTCCATTTGTCTGCGCGCCGAATCTCCCGAACAGCGGGATTCGTTGATTGCCAGGCTGGCCGATGACAAACGCTTTCAATTGAATGCGATTCGCGAAACGAAGTACTTCGAAGATCAGATGAACCAGGCTAATGCAATTCAGTACATCGGCTATATTATCGCTGGCTTTCTGATTTTTGGCGCGATGTTCGCCGCTGCCAACACAATGTACGCCGCTGTCGCCAGTCGCGCCCGCGAAATCGGCACGCTGCGCGCCCTCGGTTTTCCAAGGGGCAGCATCCTGGTATCATTTCTGTTCGAAGCAGTCGTCCTGTGCCTGCTGGGTGGCCTCGCGGGCTGCCTCGCGACGTTGCCATTCAATGGCCTGTCGACAGGTACAATCAATCAATTCAGTGAAATTACCTTCTCGTTCCGCTTCGGTCCACGTGTGCTCGCTCAAGGCGTGCTGCTGGCCCTGGTGATGGGGCTCCTGGGGGGGATTCTGCCTGCCATCCGCGCCGTGCGGTTGAATATTATCAGCGCTCTTCGAGAACGCTGAACTGAGGATTTTTTGACCATGATCCGTAAATTCCGGCTGAGCGTCTGGTGGGCAGCGGGGACCGCAAGTGATTCGTGCCGCCCAACGCGTGCGCTGCAGAGCACCCTGCTCTTTTTGTGGCTGTGGACGAGTCTATCCGACAGTGCGTTTTCTGCTGCTCAAAAGGTCACGTTCAATCGCGACGTGCGGCCGATTTTGTCTGACAAGTGTTTCTTCTGTCATGGGCCGGATAGTGCCCGGCGTCAGGCGGATCTGCGGCTGGACGATCGTGAAGCTGCGGTGGCCTCCGGCGCGATCGTTCCAAATCTGCCCGACGCCAGCGAAATGCTGAAGCGCATCTTAAGCCATAATCCGGATGAACAGATGCCGCCAGCGGCGGCAAAGCTGCCGCCACTGACGCAGACTGAAATTGAAACCTTGCGGATCTGGATCGCGCAAGGCGCAGAATACGAAGGGCATTGGGCCTTTCTTTCTCTCTCGAACGACGCGCTGGGGAATAGTTCGGCCAGCAACGTGACCGACAGGATCGATGAAGTTGTCAGTGCCGGTCTGGCCGTTCGGGATCTGCAGATGCAGCCGGAGGCAGATCGCAACACTCTGATTCGCCGCTTGAGTTTCGATATCACCGGTTTGCCACCAACGCCCTCCGAAGTCACGGCCTTTGTCGCTGATCAGTCACCAGACGCCGTTGAAAAACTGGTGGATCGTTTGCTGGCCTCTCCTGCCTGGGGAGAAAAAATGGCGGTCGACTGGCTGGATACAGCTCGCTACGCCGACAGTTTTGGCTTTCAGGTCGATCGTCCCTGGGAGATGTGGCCATGGCGCGACTGGGTTATCAAAGCGTACAATGAAAATATGCCGTTCGATGATTTTATCACATGGCAGCTGGCTGGAGATCTGCTGCCGAATGCAACCGATGAGCAGATTCTGGCAACCGCGTTTAATCGGCTGAATCAACAGGAGTCAGAGGGTGGCAGCGTGGAGGAAGAGTATCGCGTTGAGTATGTCTGCGATCGAGTTCAGACTTTTGCGACCACGTTCCTGGCACTATCCTTTGAATGTGTCCGTTGTCACGACCACAAATTTGATCCGCTGACTCAACAGGAGTACTATCAGTTCTTTGCCATGTTTCAAAACATCGACGAAGCCGGGCTGTACTCCTATTTTACGACTTCGCCGCCCACACCGGCACTCACGATGACTGACGGATCGTCGCGGCAGAAGCTCGTGGCTTTGAGACAGATTCTCGCCGAACTCGACGCGTCTGCCGACGATGTTCAACGCACCCGACAGCCCGCATTTACAGCATGGCTGAATTCTTCAGAGCGCGAAACCGCTGAGGTGCTGCCATTGCAGGAACTTGGGCGATTTCAGTTCGAAACGCTGGAGGGCAGCAGCCTGACCAATGCCGTCGCCTCCGATAAGCCCGCTGTACTTAAGGGGGACAATCAGCTGGTGCCGGGACACGATGGCAACGCCGTGCAGTTTTCCGGAGATGATCCTGTCGATCTGCCGTTCGGAAATTTTAAACGAGAAGAACCCTTCACAATTTCGTTGTGGCTGAAATCTCCCGATGTGAAAGATCGCGCCGTCGTATTCCATCGTTCGCGCGCCTGGACTGATGCGGCCAGTCGCGGATACGAACTGCTGATCGAAGACGGTCGGCTCAAATGGTCATTGATTCATTTCTGGCCGGGCAATGCCGCTTCGATCGTCGTCAGGAATCCTCTTCCGGTAAATGAGTGGGTACATGTCTTGGTTTCGTCAGACGGCAGCAGTCGTGCTGCCGGATTGACAATTCGAATCAACGGTGAACCCGCCGACGTTGCCGTTGTTAAAGATGACCTGACGCGCGAAATCACCGGCGGAGGCGGTGACAATATTGCGCTGGGAGAGCGTTTTCGTGACCGTGGTTTTAAAGGTGGTCTGATCGATGACTTTCGCGTCTTTTCCAGAGAGCTGAGTCAGCTTGAGGCCCTCGCGACATTTGACGAAGCAGCAGCTCGCAACCTTTTAAACCTGCCTGTGGCGGAGATGAATGAGCTTCAGCGATCGATTCTGTTTGATCATTTTCTGAAGGCGACGGATGCAATCTGGCAGGAGCATCTCACTGCATTGCAGACGGCGCGAGCCGCTCTCGCGCAGTTTAATGACGGATTGAAGGAGATCATGGTCATGCGTGAACTTCCGCAGCCGAAAAAGGCTTATGTACTGTTTCGCGGGGAATACTCGCAGCGGCGCGAAGAGGTTCAGGCCGGGACACCGGCCGTGTTGCCACCCTTTCCTGAAAACGCCCCCAGGAACCGGCTCGGCCTGGCGCAGTGGCTCACCGACCCGTCACATCCACTGACGGCGCGTGTCACCGTAAATCGCGTGTGGCAAAGTCTGTTTGGCACCGGACTCGTGAAGACGTCAGAAGATTTCGGCAGCCAGGGAGCACGTCCGTTGTATCCCGAAGTTCTGGATTCCCTCGCACTGCAGTTGATTGCCACAAACTGGAACATGAAACAACTGGTACGCACAATTGTGTTGTCAAAGACATATCGGCAGCGAAGTCTGGCCGACGAAAAGACGATGGAAAATGATCCCGGCAATGAATGGCTGGCGCGTGGGCCACGCATTCGCCTATCGGCAGAAATGATTCGGGATAACGCAC
>JAGQQS010000350.1 GCA_020426105.1 Planctomycetaceae bacterium | reverse complement strand
CGGTCGGCAGTTCAAGACTCGCAACAGTATCGACGGCAGATGAATCCGTTTTCGACGACTGCATAATTCCGGCGAAATCACTGCCTGGCATCTCTGTTTCGCGGAACGAGAAACGACTCAATTCGTCACAAGCTCACTTTCAGCGTTGTCCCGGATGCGCTTCAGTTTCATATCAACGCTGACAACATTGACCACATGAAATTCAGAGCGGGGAGCTGTCGATTCTTTTTCTTCGCGCGTCACCGAGACAACCCAGCGTGCAAGTCCGAAGGGAACTTCCTCTGAAACCCAGAATTCGCCATCGTTGGTTGATCGGCTTTCTAAACGTTCCATCACCATTCGCCCCTTCATCCTTGTTGCGGTAATCTGCTGCCCCTGCAGCAGGACTTCCGGAACATCGTTGGTGGCAATCACTTCCGGACTGCTGTAATTCGTCAGCAGCGAGATCGTCGGATAAACACGGATCGCCGGAGTCACAATTTCCTTAGCGGCCTCCTCACCCAGGCGTCGGAAGCCACGAACAATCGGCAGCATATCATTCGGAATGTTTGAGGAATCGACCGACTCAGCAATGATCCTGCTTTCCGGAACCAGAACCTTGTAAATCCGCGCGCCAACCGGCCCCGGGTCGATACCGGCAGCTCCCGCATTCCCGGTAAGCGTCTTAATTTCAATCCAGCGACACGGCTGCACCTTGCCCTCGAACTCCGCGTCTTCGCGTCCGACAGATTTGATGCTCAACTCATTTGTCCATGTCAGTGGCGCCTGATCGTCAGGTCCGGTCGCCTGCGTCAGTGTGCCTTCGTACTCCACAGCACTTCCGTCTTCCGGAAGATTGAAGATCAGGCCCTGCGCGTTCGCCTGTGGCGCAACACTCCACGAGGACGCAACTACAGACAGAACGACAAACAGACGGTTCAATTGCAACATAATTCCGATGCCTTCCAGAGGTCTCAATTTCTGCGATCCACGTTTCGTCCGGCGATCAGGCGAGCCTGGGATTGCAGTTTCAAGCCGCAGGAGTGTCTCAAACTCTGTATTCCTGACGCAAGTGGAATCGGTCCAACACCCCGGAAACGAGTATCCTGAGCCGGAATTTGCCGATCAGGAAAGAGAAAACGAGGCTTTCCCATCGCTGGAGCAGGCAGGATGGACTCGGGTCGCCCATGTCCGGTACCACGCTCGCACAACCATGGGTCGAGGAAAACCCTATGATTCGCTACGTTACCGGACTGACACCGCAGTTCCGGCAGCGTGGCGATTTCGCTGCGGCCTATGCATGACAGGGACGTCCAGGCGTGAATGAAACAAAACTTCGCAGGTTGCTGAGTGGTCAAGCGACGGGTGTTGGACCCGCTTGCCTGCGTTCGCTGCTGGGAGTTAGCTCTCTGGTTTATTCGCTGGCGATGCGTATTCGCAACGGTTTGTTTAATCTCGGCTGGAAATCGATTCATCGAACGGCCGTCCCCGTCATCAGCCTTGGAAATCTCACGACCGGCGGCACGGGAAAAACTCCATTGGTGGCGCTCGTCTGCCGCCTGCTGCAGGAATCGGGACTGCATCCGGGAATCGTCAGCCGCGGCTATGGTTCTGTCGATGGCCAACCAAACGACGAAAAACTGGTGCTGAACCTGCTGTGTCCGTCTGTGCCGCATCCACAGAATCCCGATCGTGTGGCAGCGGCACATTCCCTGACCGCTGCAGGCGGAGTGGATGTGATTGTCATGGACGATGGTTTTCAGCATCGCCGGCTGCATCGCGATCTCGACATCGTGCTGATTGATGCGACCAACCCCTTTGGCTTTGGACACCTTCTGCCACGCGGATTGCTGAGAGAACCGCTCTCAGCATTGAAACGTGCAGACGTCGTGATTGTTACACGATGCGATCTTGCGAGCGAACAAGACCTTGCAGAGATTGAACGCCGTATCATCGCTGCGGCACCGCAACTCGCAGATCGGATTCTGCATGTCGAGTTTCAACCAACATCGCTGCGAAGTCTCGACGGCAACACACTGCCGCTCAGCGACTTCGCAGGGCAATCCGTACATCTCATGGCAGGCATCGGAAACCCCGACGCGTTCGAGACCACGGCAATCCGAGCCCGCATGAAAGTCACCGGAACATCGTGGTTTCCTGATCATCACCAGTATACGAACATTGATCTGCAGCAAGTTCAACAACGAGCATCGTCATCTGGTACTGAATGCATTGTGACGACTCTGAAAGATCTCGTGAAGCTGCCAACCGAGTGCCGTGACATCCGCGCCATGGAAATTGCTGCCGTGTTTCCAAACCCGCAACACGCTGACGTGCTGCGCGAGCTCATTTGGCGAGCGGTTGGGCCTCAGTCTTCCGGGACTAGTTTCAGAAAACAATAGCTGCCTCGGTCAGGACTTGTCCATTTTCAACCGTGTGTTTTGATCGGGCGAAATAATCCGCGCTGCAAAATCCCGTCGGCGGAGC
>JAGQQS010000349.1 GCA_020426105.1 Planctomycetaceae bacterium | reverse complement strand
AAACCGAAGCGTCGAAAGCGTGGGTGAATGCGTGTACTGTTTTTGCGTCTGCGGTCGAACGACTCGTAGTCACCTGAATGTGCTTGAACGAGTTGAGCCTGTTCTGCTGAACTGTCCAGGATATGCCAATGCCCTGCCACATGGCCGGGCGAGTCATTCCAGCCCGGTCATTCCAGCCCAAATCCCGGTATTGACAGAATTGCCATAAGTGCTACATTTGTAGCATGTGCGGTTTTTGTAGCATGATAAGTATGAGGACGCGATGTCAGATTCACCATTGAACATCAGCCGCCGGGAACGGCAAATCATTGAGGTGCTCTATCGGTTGGGAGAAGCGAGCGTTGCGGAAGTTTTGAGTGGTATGGATGAGCCGCCGACCTACTCCACAGTACGCGCGATGCTGGCAGATCTGGTCAAAAAGAATCAGATCACGTTTCGGCAGGACGGAAAACGATATCTCTATCGCCCGAAAGCGGGTCGAAAAAAGGTCGCAAGCGGTTTGCTCAGGAATCTGATCAACAACTTCTTTCAGGGACGTCCGAGTGACGCGATCTGCGCCCTGCTGGAAGAGCATGGCAAACGATTGTCCGCAGACGACATCTGTCGGATTCAAAGGAAAATCGAACAGGCTGTTACGGAGAATCGCGATGAGCAGTGAGTCGATGATCGGGTTGGAGATGCTGATCCGTCTCCTGAGTGCGCCTGATCGTTGACTATCGGAACATTTCGAATCTGATTGCCGAAGCGACAAATGTTTCAGAAAGGCGTATTACGGAAACCATGTCCAGCTGCCTTCAGAAGCTTTCGTTGAGTCGCAGGATCGCATGTCGAATGACAGATCGGTTGAAGGTACCCGCAGTGGCTGGCGTATGCAGGCCAGTGATATTGCTTCCGATGAGTTCGATCATTATCGTTGCCATCGCGCACAACGATATCGGATCGCGAAGGACGATTTCAGCTACAGCAACTTCCTGACGAACCACTTGCCGTCGCTGCAGAAGCCTATCGGGATCCGGGCGACGGGGAACCTCCACATGCCTGGGTTAGTGCCGATCTGAATCAGCAGGACATTCGTATTGTACTTGATACATCACGTCTGGGAGACGCGAAGAAATGACAGGTTGATCGCGATGAGAAATCCCGGTTCGTGCATCATGGCTATTCCGTGCGACTCGCGGGAATTTCGGAAACATGCCGGTGGATTGCAAGCGGGAATCAAGGTCCATACGCTGCCGACACTCTTTCAGGCGCATGTGCCCGTGAATTAAAATGTTGAACACATAGGGACGGACCAAATGGTGGCCGGGGAAAAGGCGATCCGTATTCTGGAATGGTGGGCAGAGAATCGCTGGTAGTGCGGGTGGAAACTCCGATCGAGTTCAGCAGAGTAGGCTGTGCTGCTTCGATCAGTTTCGTGGCATCAATCGTAGTAATCAGATTGACACCTATCCGCCCGATTCCGTATTCTCATACCAAACGGCACGTTGTTACGAATATCCGTGGCGCGTGATTTCGGAACAATCCTGCACAAACTCCGTGTTTTCAGCCAGTCGAGGCCAATTTCACGCGTCGAGTGTATTTCAGAGTTCGCTGGCAAATAGAGGGTGCAAAAACTTCATGCCTTCCGAACCGAGCTATCGACGAATCGCTGCGGTCGTAACAGTCGTTGCGGCGATCGCGCATTTCGCTTTCGGTTTCTTGCTTCAACTGATGACCTACGAACTGTTTGAGTCGTATTCTGAGCATCCTCTGCCCGTAATTAGTAAGCCACTCTTTGAAAGTTTCGGATTCCGGCCCACAGCGTTTTTAGTCTACACCACGTTCTGGCTCTGGTGGCCATTCCTTTGGGCATTCATTCACACACATTTCTACTACGCAGAGAACGAGGTTTTCGGTCGGGTCTACATTCATCGCCTGATCCTGTGCATGTCGTTCACCGTTCTGTACGCTTCGATCTACTCGATTCTGGCGGCAACACCACGGGTGATACTGCTTGCCGATCTGAGTCATCAGCCTTCTATGATCATGAAGTGTATTCCAATCATTTCGGGGATGATCCCACTTGTCTTTCTGGCGCTGACTGCGACATGGGCATATAGAACAACTTCAGCATTTCGGGATGAAGATGGAACGTTTCGAATCACGCACAAGACTGAGAAAGACAACTACGTGTAAACAATCGCCAGCGAAACAGGCCGTTGCACACGGCGCCGCGGGGTTTTGAAATGGAGATTCGATTGCCGCGGCCCGGTGAACGGGTTCGTTCGTTGCCTCAAGACTATTAATGTCCCGACTACTTTACAAG
>JAGQQS010000348.1 GCA_020426105.1 Planctomycetaceae bacterium | reverse complement strand
AATCCGCGACTGCAACCGCTCCGCCTCCAACCGTTCATCGGAGTGCAATCATCCGACGGTTGCAGTATCATCTTCAGGCAGAGAACCGGATCGTGTCTTCGCCATCAGTAATCAACCATTCTACCGGAAGAATTTTTCCATGTCAGTACCTCGCCTCACAACACGCCGTAATTTTCTGCAAGGTCTCGCTGCCGCCGGATCCGCAGCAATTCTTGCTCCGTCGATGAATCGAGCCTGCGGATACGAGTCACCAAACGAACGTCCTGTTTTTGCCACCATCGGGCTGCGAAATCAGGGCTGGGCCATTACCAGCAAGTCCTTCAGGTATGCGGACTTCGCGGCACTCGCAGATGTCGATGCAAATGTGCTCGGCGCCAACGCTGAAAAGGTCGAGAAGAATCAGGGAAAGAAGCCGGATGCCTATAACGACTATCGCCGG
The DNA here is from genome assembly GCA_020426105.1 of Planctomycetaceae bacterium. Taxonomy (GTDB): domain Bacteria; phylum Planctomycetota; class Planctomycetia; order Planctomycetales; family Planctomycetaceae; genus SXXK01. The sequence goes on along the minus strand of JAGQQS010000348.1, from coordinate 3,857 downwards.
GTGCTCGATCGAAAAGATATAGACGCCGTCATGATCGCCACGCCGGATCATTGGCATACGAAGATTGCCGTTGAAGCGATGCTCGCTGGCAAAGATGTTTACTGCGAAAAACCTCTCACACTGACAATTGCCGAAGGTAAACTGATTGAACAAATTGTGAAGCAGACGGGGCGAGTCTTTCAGGTCGGCACGATGCAGCGCACCGAATCTGAACAACGCTTTCTGCAGGCGATTGCCCTGGTCAGAGCCAGCCGCATCGGCACAGTTGTACGTGTCACCTGCGGCATCAACGGTATGGACGCGTCGCCTGTGATTCCCGCGGCTCCGGTGCCTGCAGGACTTGACTGGGAATTCTGGCTTGGACCGGCACCAAAAGTCGATTATCGGGCACTTCCTGAAATGCGCGAGGGTTATGGTGGTGGCGTTCCGCTTTACAGCAACTGCCACTATTCCTTTCGCAACTGGCACGAATACTCCGGCGGTAAGCTCACTGACTGGGGTGCTCATCACGTGGACATCGCGTGCTGGGCTCTGGGGGCCTCCGACACGGGACCGAGTAAAATCACTCCAGTCGAATTCAAGTTGCCGGTGGAATACAAAGACGGCTATCCGACCGTTCAGGACCAGTATAACGTCGCGACAAGCTTCAGGATCAAAGTCGACATGCCGAACAATGTCGAAATGATCATCACCAGCGAAGGGGATAACGGCATCCTGTTCGAAGGCACCGAAGGTCGGTTCTTTGTCAGTCGTGGCAAGATCGTCGGGAAGCCTGTCGAGGACCTTCAGGAAAAGCCGCTTCCGGAAGACGCGATCGAAAAAGTCTACGGTGGCCCGGTCAGTGCGAACCACACCGCCAACTTCACCGACGCCATCAAATCACGCAGGCAGCCAATTTCTGATGTCTGGTCGCACAACCGCATGCTGGAAATCTGCCACCTCTCCAATATCGCGATGCGACTCAACCGAGAATTGAACTGGGATCCGACGAAACGCGAAATCACCGGCGACGATCAGGCGAACTCGTTCCTGTCGCGGGAAAATCGCCAGGGGTATGAGATCAACATGTAGGTGGCGAGCGGCAGACGTCAGCTCGCCGGTACGTTGCAATTCGTCCGCAACGCAATAATTTCTGAATCGCCAGATGGATGTGAAGAATCGCAGAACCGGTGGGCTGACGCTACACAGCTCGCCGGGAACTTGCAGAAGTGTGAAAAGAATTAATGCCAACAACTCTTGATCGAAACACGACCCATCCGGTTTTCCTGGCGACCGACCTCGATGGCACGCTGATTCCACTGACCGAGGAATCAGATCATCATCAATCCCTGGTGAGGCTGGCAGATCTGCTGAAAAAACACGAAATGTCGCTCGCCTTTGTGACAGGTCGCCATTTTGCATCGGTGCAAAAGGCCATCATGCAATTTGACCTGCCTCAGCCTGACTGGATTTTGTGCGACGTCGGAACATCGGCGTATGAGCGATGCAGCGATGGGACGTTTCGGCATGTCGATCGCTATGCTCAGAAACTGCATGCGATCGCGGGTGGCGTTGAGCAGGAACAACTGTTCGATCTGATTACCGTCATTCCCGGACTCCGGCCACAGGAACCAGAAAAGCAATCACCGTTCAAAACCAGCTTTTACGCTGCGCCGGAATACATCGATGACATTGTTTCGCAGCTCGGCGACCGATTGCTCAGGAAGCGAACGCCGGTTCAGATTATCAGCAGCATTGATCCATTCACCAGCGAGGGACTCATCGACCTGCTGCCAGTCGGCGTTTCCAAAGCGTTCGCTTTGGATTGGCTGTGCGGCGAACGGAATCTGTCGCACCAATCCGTGATTTTTGCCGGGGATTCAGGCAACGACCTGGCAGCTTTTAATGCCGGTTACAACACGGTGCTTGTCGGGAACACGGCGGATTCGATTGTGGCCCAGGTGTTAAAAACACACAGTAATGCAGGCTGGCAGGATCGCCTGTATCATGCGTCGCAACACGCGACAAGCGGCGTGCTGGAGGGGGTTCTCCATTTTCTCGAGGGCAGACAGCCAACGCTGTGAAGCATTCTGTGCCGCAGACTGCGTCAGAATTTTGATGTCACCATCCGCTTGAGAAGTCTCAGCACATCCGCGACCGAAGAAACCGTCCGTCCTCAGCGATCAAAATACTTCACGGCGCCGGCGCGCGTACAGTCCACCGCTGATTGCTTCTCAGTCGAGTAGTTCTTTTCGCACACGTCCATCACCTGCGATGGGATGCGGCCGGCCCTGACGATCCGCCATCGTGGCTGATTCATCGTAACCCAAAAGATGGTACGCGGTGGCCTGCATATCCTTGGGCGAGACGGGAGTGTCCACGACATCGCCGCCAATCGAATCTGTTTCGCCCACGACACGCCCCCGCGCCATGCCACCCCCGGCAAAGACCGATGAATAAGCCCGCGACCAGTGGTTGCGACCGCCGCCCTTGATATTTGAATCAATTTGCGGAGTACGGCCGTGTTCGCTGGTACACAGCACCAGAGTTTCATCGAGAAGCCCTCGATCATCCAGATCAGTGATCAATGCGGAGTAGCTTTGATCGAAGACCGGCAACAGATAATTTTTGAGTCTTGGAAAATGGTTTGAATGCGTATCCCACACAGACGCTCCGTGCGGACCGAATGGATCCCAGAACACGGATACAAAACGAGCGCCCGCTTCCACCAGGCGTCGCGCCGCAAGACAGGACTGGCCGAACAGCGAAATCCCATAACGCTCGCGCAGCGCCTGAGGTTCACGGCCCACATCCAGCGCTTCACGAATCCGATTCGATCCAATGAGTGAACAGGCTCGTTGCTGCTGATCACTATAGTTTCCGATTTCTGCGGCGCGATCGAACAAGGGTCTTGTCGCGTCGAACTGTTGCAGCAAATGCACTCGCGCATCAAATCGATCGGCCGACAACTCCTGCGGAAGCTGACAGCCGTCGGAGAGTTGGAAGCGTGCCGCAGACTCGATTCCGGCATGGGGATCCCAAACGTCTTCTTTCTGATTGCTGGCATCCAGTTTCGGAACTATCACAGTTCCCTTACCATCAAAACCTGTCCAGAAGGGATCGTAGTTATTCCCAAGGAATGCGGCGTACGGTCCAGCCTGATCTGTCGAACTTCCTTTCGAACAAAAACGCCAGGGCAAACCCATATTACGAGGTATCGGCGGCGATCTGTCACCCGTTCGCCGACTATCCAGATAATCGACCACGGATCCCATGAACGGCCACTGCTGCGGATCCCGGGGACTCGTTTCGAGCGGGATACTGTATGTGGGCATTCCCGACATCACGTATGCACAGCAGTGAATGGGATAGGGGTGTGTCATGGATCGCACAACGGTCAGGCGATCAGCAATGCTCGCAATCTGCGGGAGTCCTTCACAAATCTGTAATCCCGGGACCGAAGTCTCAATGGCCTTCATCTCGCCCTGAATTTCGGCAGCAGCATTTGGTTTTGGATCAAACGTCTCGTGCTGCGGCGGCGAGCCGAACAGAAACACAAAGATGCAGGCCTTCGCACGACTCTCAGATAAATTAACGCTGGCAGAAGTCGAACCTGTCGCGGTTCCAAGTCCCAGGGCGCTGATGCCGCCGATCTGCAGCAAATCACGTCGCGTGACCCCATTACACAGCCGTTTCGCACTTCCCGGGATTCGAAGCATGGAAGCATTTCCATATGTACACAGGGATTCAGAACAGGATTGCCAGCGTGGCACGCCACGGGGAAAGTCGCTATTAAACTGATGCTCCGTCATAAAAAACTGAGGTAGTGGACGAGGCGACGAGTCCCGGTCAGCCCTGCTATTGCCGGGACTCGTGGC
>JAGQQS010000347.1 GCA_020426105.1 Planctomycetaceae bacterium | reverse complement strand
AAGATCAACCGCGACAACAGTCGGGATCATTGGCCACAGGCAAACACTGCGGTGCTTGCCGGTGGCGGGATGCGAACTGGTCAGGCCGTCGGTTCCACCAACCGCTATGGTGAACACCCGCAACTGCGTCCCGTGAAGTTTCAGGAGGTATTCGCCACACTCTATAAGTGCGCAGGCATCGACGCTCAGAACACGCGCATCTTCGACCTTGCCGGCGTGCCGCAGTATCTCGTCGATCCCGGTAACAATCCCATCCATGAGCTGATCTAAGCCTAACGGGAGTGTGTCCAGCGGCTGAACGGCCTGAATGACGTGCGATCACGATTCAATGGGACCGTCAACATCCATGGCCATGCGAAACCCGATCAGACAAAGTCTCTGCGAAGGCGGTTGCTGCAGCCTCTCGGTCGCGCGCAGCGAACGCGCCTCATAAGACCAGCAACCACCGCGGAGAACGCGATAAGCGCCCTGCCCAACACCACGGGGATTCAATTGCGGTCCAGAACCATTTGCGATGTAGGGACCAAACCAGTCGGCACACCATTCGAGGACATTGCCAGCCATGTCCAGGATTCCAAACGGACTGCAGTCTCCGGGTGTCGTGCCGACGGGATCTGGTTTGCCGCCATGTCCGATCACTCTTCCATACACGGCCTGTCCGGGACGCGGTGGAGCATTGCCCCAGGGATATTCACGTCCATCAGTGCCACGGGCCGCAAATTCCCACTCGGCTTCTGTAGGAAGTCGCCCGCCAGCCCACTCACAATACGCTGCTGCATCGTCATAACTGACGCCCACCGCCGGAAGATCATCGGTATAAAACAAGGCCGAATCGACCAGATGCTGGTTATAAAACTCCTGCTCCCTGTGCCCGGTAGCGGCCACAAAATTCCGGTACATCGCCGTCGTCACAGGAGTCCGCGCGAGCCAGAACGGATCGACTCGGACTGCATGGGGCGGTTTTTCGATCGAATACTGCGAGCTCCCCATGATGAATTCACCACCGGGAACGTAGATCAATGTCGATCCATCAATGCTGGCAGTGCGATTCTGACTTCCGGACAATACTCGCACATCCGCAGTAGCACTCACGGATTGATTCGGCGTCAGTTGCAGAGGCAGCGACTGCATCTCCGGAGCGGCCTTCGTTTCTGTCCCCGTTCCCTTGTCTAACACGGTGTAGATTGGGTTGCCCTTGCAGATCGGATGAGGTCGTCCGGTCGCGTCATGGATGATGGTTTCCGGGTTGATCCCGTAACAATGCAACAGCGTCGCATACACGTCCCACGGCCCGACCGGATCGCTGGCAGGATAAGCGCCGATGCGGTCAGAGGATCCGTAAACGAACCCGCTGCGAATTCCGCCGCCGGCCAGCAGGATTGAATTGCAGCCAGCCCAGTGATCGCGTCCGGCCAGGTCGTTGATTTTCGGAGTGCGGCCGAATTCACCCGCTGCCACCACCAATGTCTGTTCGAGCAAACCGCGCTCCGACAAATCAATCAGGAGTGACGACAGACAGGCATCAAGTCGAGGCAGCAGCGTTCCTTTACATTGATTGAAGTTGTCATAATGAGTATCCATTCCACCATCACCTTTGTTGCGCCAATTTACCTGGACCACTGGCACACCTGCTTCAACAAGGCGCCGCGCGACAAGGAGATTCTGGCCAAATGGATTGCGCCCGTACGCATCCCGGCGGCCTGGTGATTCCTGATTCAGGTCAAATGCCTGACGCAATTTTGTCGATGCCAGCAGATCAAATGCCCGCGCCTGAATCGACGAAAACTGATGTGACGCACGAAGATCGGCCATTCGCGAAACTTCATCGAAATTCTCAAGCAAACTCCGGCGAAGCGAAAGACGCGGGCTGCTGACATCGGCATTGATGTCGAAGTCCGGAACAGAAAACAGAGGACTGTTTGCATCCTGCGGTAATACATACGGCGCACGACTGCGGCCCAGAAAACCACCGGTCTGGCCAATGCCGGTGCTGGTCACTCCGCCCGCCAGCATGAATCCTGGAACCGGTTGCTGAGGAGGTCTGAGTTGTTCCAGCACCACTCCATAATTCGGATAGTCGGATGGATCCGGACGCGCGTTCGTATTGGGCAGAGGATGTGGCCAGCCCGTCATCAGGGCATAAAATGCCGACTCGTGGCTATTGTCACTGTGAGTAACCGAGCGGATCACCGTATACAGATGCGCGAGTTTGGCAAGTTCGGGCAGGTACTCACAGACTCGAAATCCGTTGAGCGACGTGGCGATCGATTGAAATTCTCCACGAATTTCCAGAGGCGCTTCCTCTTTGAGATCAAACGTGTCCTGATGTGGCGGCCCCCCGTACAGCGACAGGAATATGACGGATTTCGCCGTCGGAACCTGACGCATCACGTCCGACAGTGCAGCATTGGCGCCTGGAGGCCCCGTCCAGAGCGTCAGCCCTGGCAGACCGATCGCTCCTGCCCCCAGACGTTGCACAAAGGCCCGGCGGGACGAGCTTTCCGATATCGCTTGGTTTTGCGGCTTGCGACGACTCATTCTGACTCCTGAAGATGCCGTCGGATTGTCCCTGTGTTCAGGCTTCAAAGCAAGTCAAACTCCGCGTTCCGTGGGAGATCCACGGGTTGAAATTCAGCCGTTTGCGTGGCCGCTGCTGCGCTGTTCGTCGAGGTCCGGGGAACGGATGGGCATGTGTCGGGAAACACGGATGCAGCGGGCTGTACGGTTCGGAATGACGAATCCGGGTGGCCTGTTTTAACGAGGAATAGCGAACACGGCGGGCTGCTCGGGATTTGCGATTCACTGCATGCGATTGGTATAGCGTACACTTCGCCACGTATTCGGACGGACGCTCTGACGACCGATCATGAAGGGCTTCGCTAAGATCACGCCTGCCAGGAATCCGCCGATATGCGCACCGTACGCGACTCCGGATTCTGAGCCAGCGAGGCTGCTGACAATCTGGAACAGGAACCAGACACCCACAGCGATGTATCCTGGCACTTCGGTCAGCATGCGCAGCACCAGAACTGTGACACGCCGCCGTGAATGCAGCACAAGGTAGGCTCCCATCACACCAGAGATCGCACCGGATGCGCCAAGGCTGGGCATCAGAGACGCTGGTCCGGTCATGTTCGGCAGCACGTGGGCCAGCGAGGCGATGATCCCGGAGAGCAAATAGAACATGACGTATCTGAAACGCCCCATGTCGTTCTCAATGTTGTCGCCGAAGATCCACAGAAACCACATGTTACCCGCAAGATGCATTAATCCCCCGTGCATGAACATGGACGTAAGCAACGTGAAATATACGGGAACCGGAGTTTTCTGCAGGCCGGGAATGGTGATCTGTTGTGGTCCATCGATCGAGTCCACGAGGACTGTCTGATCGGCCGTCACAAGATCCGCGCCGGTACTGATTTCTGCAGGTACGGTGGACAATGCGTAGGTGAATTTTAGATTTTCACCCATCCCCTGCAGGAATACAAAAACAAGAACATTGACCGCGATCAATGTCACATTGATAATCGGGAACGAGGCACGGTCTGAGTTGTCATCGGCAAGCGGGAATATCATGTGTCCTTCTTTGTATGGTGAAAAAAATTGGCTGGATCGTTCAGTCGGAGTTTAACCGTAGTACTCCGTCAAAATAAGAATCTGGGGTAGTGGACGAGGCAACGAGTCCCGGTCAGCCCTTTGACGGCATGGACTCGCGGCCTCGTCCACTACGATTCATCTCATTTTTCATTTTTACGGAGTAGCACTCTCGGCCACACACCTTCACCCCGAATACGTCACATCGACAGTTTCTGTGAAGCCATCCCCCCGTTCGCGGCGGTCGGATGAATATCTTCGCAGAAACGGCTAGCATTCACAGTCCAACCACTGCTTCCGGCAGTCTTTCAGAAATTCTAGATCCAGGCTGGATTCGGTTATGCGCCTGCCCCTTCCGTTTTCAATGATCTACACAATCGCAGGAGTCCTGCTGCTGCCTGTCGTCAGTTCAGCCGCACCTCCCGTTGATTTTCAGCGTCTGGTACAGCCCATTCTTTCAGAGCATTGCACGCTCTGCCATGGAGTGGATCAGGATAATCGTCAGGGAGGCCTGCGACTTGATATACGCAGTGCGGCGCTGACGGGAGGTGAATCCGGGGTCCCTGCGATTGTGCCGGGAGATACAGACGCAGGTGAATTGATCCGTCGAATTACTTCGGACGACATGGATGTCATCATGCCTCCTCCGGATCACGGGAAGCCCTTGTCAGCGGAGCAAATTGCAGTCCTGACTCAGTGGATTTCGGAAGGCGCCAGGTATGAATCACACTGGGCATTTACGGAACCCGTGAAGGTCGCTTTGCCGACTGTTGGGGTGTCGCATCCGATAGACGCATTCGTGTCATCACGTCTCAGCCGTGAATCGCTGACGCCATCGCCACGCGCGACGGAGTCTGCCCTGTGCCGACGAATCTACCTCGATCTGATTGGACTTCCTCCGTCGCCGCAGGAACTGGCAGACTTCAGTCAGAACGATCTTCAGGCGTCCATCGACATGCTGCTGAGCAGCGAACGATTCGGCGAGAAATGGGCCAGAAACTGGCTCGATCTGGCACGATATTCCGATACAAACGGTTACGAAAAGGACATGCTGCGAGAGCAGTGGTCGTGGCGGGACTGGGTAATTCAGGCCTTCAATCGCGACATGCCTTACGACCAGTTTTTGATTGAGCAGATTGCCGGAGATCTGTTGCCACAACCGACTCAGGAGCAGATCATCGCCACTGGTTTTCTACGGAACAGTATGATTAACGAGGAAGGTGCGATTGTTGCAGAACAGTTTCGCATGGTTGAAATGTTTGACCGCATCGACTGTATCGGCAAGGCAGTCCTGGGCCTCACCACCCAGTGCGCTCAATGTCATACTCATAAATTTGATCCACTGACGCAGGACGAATACTACGGACTGTTTGCGTTTTTGAATAATTCATACGAAGCACAGTCGTGGGTCTATACGGCCGAGCAGCTGAAGCAGATCGAGGATATCCGCACGCGAATCAGGACATTGAACAATACCGTGCGCGCTGAACGACAGGGATGGGAAGCAGAGCTGACGAAATGGACGGGTGACCTGCGTGCGAAACAAATCGAATGGCACGCGCTGGACGCCGTTGAGCTGGGCACCATCAGCGGTCTCAACCATCCAACACAGGAGGCAGACAAATCGCTGTTGATGAAAGGACACACCAGCGCGGACGTGTTTATGATCGCCGCTCCTCCGCTGCATGGCGTCACCGGATTGCAGCTCGAAGCGCTGACGCACCGGGATTTTCCGCACAATGGCCCGGGACGCAGTCGCATCGGAACATGGATGATTAAAGAACTCGAAGTACTGGTTCGAAAGCCTGGTGAAACTGAATGGGAGAAACAGAAACTGATCAATGCGTCAGCTGACTTCTCTGAACCGGACACAAAATCCGAGGATGGCAAAACCGCCAAAGGTCCTGTGGCCTATCTGATCGATGGCAAAGACGAAAATGGCTGGTCGGCGGACCGCGGCGTTGGCCTGAGGAATCAGCCGAGCGTCGCTGTGGTGCAATTCGAACGCCCGCTGGAGTTTCCGGATGGCAGCCAAATCAAAATTGTCTGGCGCATGGGAGACATGCTGGGATGTGCCAGATTTAGTCTCACCACCGCGCCTGATCCCGTGGTGCCGGCAATCGATCATGCTGCGACGCTGGCATTACTCGCACCGGATGATTTGCAGACGCCTGAGCAGCGTGAAGTTCTGTTTGCTGCATGGCGAAAATCGGTGAGTGACCTGCAGCCCGTCAATCTGGAAATTGAAGGACTGTTGAAAAACTATCCTGTGGCCGGCACATCCATCCTGCACATGGCGGAAAGAGAAGCCAACAACCCACGGAAGACGCATTTTCTAAATCGGGGCGAATGGGATCAGCCGCAGCAATTGGTGGAGCCGCATGTGCCTCAGGCGTTTCATCCTTTTCCCGCCGACGCGCCGAAAAATCGCCTCGGCTTCGCCATGTGGCTGGCGGATCGCCGTTCACCGCTGACAGCTCGAGTTGCGGTGAATCAGACATGGCAGGCAATCTTCGGGACCGGATTGGTCGAAACAGCCGAAGACTTTGGCACCCGAGCACCTGTGCCCGAATATCGTGAACTGCTGGACTGGCTGGCCGTCGATTTTATGGAGCACGACTGGAGCCGAAAACATCTGATTCGCACAATCCTGACCAGTTCGAC